>JAFMQQ010000528.1 GCA_017354595.1 Micromonosporaceae bacterium | reverse complement strand
CGGGGACTTCCCGGCCTCGGCGCAGAACGTCCATAGTGGATAGTGGGACCGGCGCCGACATACTCCGACAGAGACTGAGCGGTGCCGGAGGGTCACCAGGACGAGGATTCGTCCGCGAGGTACTGGAATCCGGAGTTGGCCTGGCCGCCTCTCCATGCAAATATGTCGTGCCGGCTATCGCCGGGCAACGCGGTGATCGACGTGGGAGGAAGGGCGTGACGATGCTGGGGCGGCGCGTCCTGGCCGCTGCCGTGTCGCTGATGGCGGCCGCCGGTGGCGTGCTGGTCGCCGGCGCGGCGCAGGCGCAGCCGGTGGCCACGGGATCCTTCAGGTTCAGCGGGGACCGTGGCGACTACGTCAGTCAGGGCAGGTCGTACGCGTACGACACCAGCAAGGGCGACCAGGTCTACGTCACCAGCTCCGACGGTGGCACGGTCCAGATCAACGTCAGGGCCGCCAACGGCGACTGGTGGTACCTCAACTTCGACGCCCCGGGTACGCCAGGTCGGCCGGTGCCCGGGCAGCCGGCTGTTCTCGCCCCAGGGACCTACACCGTCAAGAAGCTGTACCCGTCCAACGGGAACGGCCCCGGACTCAGCCTGGAAGGTAACGGACGGGGTGCCGGCGGGTACGGCTCCTTCACGATCATCAACGCGGTCTTCGGTGCCAACGGTTATGTGCAGACCTTCGATGCGACGTTCGAGCAGTACGGTCCACCGGTGTACGGCGTGACCGGGCACCCGGCGGCGCGCGGTGAGGTCCACATCTCGAACCCACCCGGGTCGTACCCACCACGGTCAGCCGAGCCGGGACCCTCATTGCAGGCCGCAGTGGCCACCGGTTCCTTCAGCATCAGTGGGTACCTCCGCTTAAGCAACAGCGGTGCCGCGCAGTCCTTCTCGTACTCCACCAGCAAAGGCGACGCGTTGGACGTGCAGACCACGACCGGTACCACGGTGCAGTTTTCGGTGAATGCCTACAACGGCGACGAGTGGTCAGTCATCTTCGACGCACCCGGCTCGAAGGTTCTCACCCCGGGCACCTACACCGGCGTGGCCATGTACCCGTTCAACGGGAACAGCCCGGGCCTGATGCTGACCGACACGAGCGAGCTGCGGCAGTCATGCAACGGCGTGAACGTCTCCTTCACCGTCACCAGGGCGGTCTTCGGCCGGCCCGACTACGTGCAGGCCTTCGACGCCACGTTCGAGCAACAGTGCAAGGGACGTGCCGTGCCGACGCGGGGCGAGGTCCACATCTCGAACCCGCCACCGCCACCCCAGGCCGCGGCCAGCACCCGACCCCGCATCAGCACCAACTCCACCACGCCGCGACCCGGACAAGGCGGGAGTCGATCGGCGGCGGACCCCGTCCGGACAACGCTTCTCGTGACCAGTGCGGGCGCCATCACCTGGGTGGTTCTCGTCGTCGCCGGCTTCGCCGCCGGCCTGATGGCCGGCCGCCGCCGGCGGACCGCGAAGAGCACTCAACCGTGGCCGGGAGGCTCCCGGCCACGGTGAGCAGTGTCGATAGTGGACAGTGAGCTACTGGCCGCGGCTGGTCGGGTCGACCTTGGCGAAGGTCAGCAGATCGACAATCGTGAAGGTGCCCGGTACCTTTGCCGGCAGCGTCGGTACCCAGCCCGCAGGTGCGGCGCGCAGGTACGAGTTCGGGTCGAGTTGCAGCAGCCCGATGAAGACCTCGCCGACGATACGGCCACCGGTCGGCCCGAGGGTGAGGCCACCGGCGAGCTGCTCCGCCTCGGCCAGCACGTAGTACCACAGTGGAGTCTGGTTCTCCAGCGCGATCCCGTAGTCGGCTAGCTCCTGCAGGTGCAGCATCGGGTTGCCCATGGTCTGGGCGATCCGCTGTCCCGCCGGGATGCTCCAGGTGACCTGGCGCAACAGGTTGCGCTGGGCGAGGGCCGTCGGCGGGTCGGCGCTCGGTATCGTCGCCAGCGGGATGTTGAACAGCGGTGTCGAGATCTTCGTGTCGATCCGCTTGTTGCGGCGCAGGTCCGTGGAGAAACTGCCGCCGAAATCGAAGAACGTCTGCCAGCCCACGAACCGGCGCGGCGCCCGGTGGCCGCCGCGCAAGTCGTTCGGGTCGGCGACGCCCTCCTGGGACGGGTCGAAGATGAAGCCGAAGAAGGCGCTGCCGTCCGGGTTGCCGTGCAGGTTCAGCCGGTACGAGGGGCGCACCATGCTGTGGCCGAAGCGGTACGCGGCACCCTGGAATTCGACCGGAATGTAGGCCGGTCCCGGCTCCGGCCGGTACCACTGCCGGCCGCTGGTCAGGATGTTCTGCACCAGCGGCGCACCGATGAACAGCGGCAGGAACTCGTGCACGATGATCCACTGGTAGTGCCAGGTGACCAGTCGCCGCGCCATTGCGAACTGCTGGCTGGGCAGTACCCCCTGGCTGCGTAGCATGTCCACGACCTGGTTGTGGAACAGGATGAGCGCGCACTGCAGGCCGGCGATCATGGCGTTCTCGTCGTTGCGCGGTTCGGCGATGATCGCCGTGCCATCCGGCATCCTGGGCAGGTCTTCGAAGAGGCCACCCGATTCGATGCGCAGCTTCACGTGGTCGCTCTCGTACAGCGTCGGGCTCGCCACCGGGCCGCCACCGTATACCGAGTCGAGATCGAAGGCGGGGGTACGCCCGTTCGGCGAGGTCTCCGGCGCTGTCGGTACGCCCAGCTTCGAGCTGGTGTCGAAGGTCATGTCGTGGTCGAGGAACTGCCCGAAGAAGTGGGTACCCGCGGTGTGCGTCTGGTTGTCGGGGTTGTTGAGGCTGAGCGAGGGGTCGGCGATCAGCTGGACCGGTCCAGCAGCGAGATTGTCCTTGGCGTCCAGGAGCCCGCCCGGCTTGCCCATGTCCCTCAGCGCCGCGAGGAGCCGGTCGTCCACCTGGTTGAAGAATGGCGGCAGGCTGGGGAAGATGCGCCCGAACCGGTTGCTGGGCGTCGCGGCCGCCGCCGGGTCCCCGCCGGTGATCGCTGGAACGGCACCGGCCGCGACCGCGCCGGCCGCGGTCGCTCCGACTCCACCGAGGAACCTGCGTCGGCTCAGTGGCGAACGACGGTCCTCCTTCATGCTCCAACCACCTCTCTCACCGTGCTGGATGCATCGCATTAATGATCGTTGGTGATTTTCGACTGGTACCGGTACACGCGGCGAGGGCCCTAGGGGGGTTCCGCCATGCGGATGGTGCCACCGCCATAGAAATTTTCGCGATCATCGATGGAGCACTACA
>JAFMQQ010000527.1 GCA_017354595.1 Micromonosporaceae bacterium | reverse complement strand
CGAAGTCGTCGGCCGCGTACAGCTGGTGGTGCGGCTGATCGTAGGTGATCATCTCGACCGGGCCGTCGGGCAGGTTGCCGCTGATGTCGCGCCACGTGGTGCCGCCGTCGGTGGTCTCCCACACGTTGGCCGCGTTGTCACCTTCGCGGTACCCGGAGAAGGCGATGAATACGTGGTTGGCATCGGTGGGGTCGACCACGATCGCGTTGACCCACCGCTGTGGCAGCCCCTTACCGGTGAACTCGGTCCAATGGCCGCCCAGATCGGTGGTCTTCCAGACCCGGCCGGTGTCGGTACCGAGGTAGATGGTGTTGCCGTCGGTCCTGGCCGGCGCGATCCAGGAGATGGTGGCGTACTCGTTGGCGTAGAAGGGTCCCAGGTCGTTCTCATCGGGTGGCACCGGGCCGGTGAGGAAGTCCGGATCTGGCGGGCTGATCTGAGTGAACGTGGCACCCCGGTCGGTCGACCGGTCCAGCACATTGCCGCCGAAGTACACGACGTTGGGGTTGCTCGGGTCCAGCACGATCGGCGCGTCGGTGGTGATCCGGGAGGAGTGCCGGGCGCCGAGGTTGAATGTCGCGGACACCCCGCCGGCGTCCTCGTGCCGGCGGCACGAACCGACCTGCAGGCACTCGTAGTACACGTTGTGGTCGGAGTAGTCGATGAGTACCTCGTGCCCGTCCCCGCCGCCGAACGCGTTCCACTGTGACAGGTCCGATGGCGGCGCGGTCGCGGTCCAGGTGCGTACGCTGCCGTTGTCCTGCAAGCCGGTGGCGAGCCTGGTCGGGTCGTCCGCGGCCACCGCCAGGTGGTAGGACTGGTTCCACGGCTCGTACGTGGCGTGCTGCCAGGTTCCGCTGGCGCCGTTGCTGTCCGAGCGGTACATGCCGCCGTCGTTGCCGAGGTAGACCCGGTTGGCGACGTTGGGGTCCCATTGCATCGCGTGCTGGTCGGCGTGTACCCCGTTGGAGTTGTGCCAGGTCTGGCCGCCGTCGTTGGACTCGCGCAGGCTCACGTCGGCGGAGAACAGGTGGTTCTCGTCCTTGGGATCGACCCACAGCCGGCCGAACCACCACTGGTACCCGCCGGAGGCGCCGGGCCGGCCACCGCGGACGAACGAGTCGCCGCCGTCGTTGGAGACGTAGAAGCCCTTGTCCGGGCCGAACGGCGAGCCGAACACGACGTACACCCGGTTGTGGTCCGAGGGCGCCAAACCGATACCGATCCGCCCGAGGCTCGCATCGCTGGTCAGGCCCGAACCGGTCTGGTCGTAGTCCGAGACCGGGCCGACGATATTCTGCAGCCGCTGCCAGCTGTCACCGCCGTCATCCGAGCGGAACAGGCCGGAGCCGACGCCACCGTAGGTGCGCGCGCCGTTGTTGCGCTTGTGGTCCCAGAGGGCCGCGAAGACCCGGTTGTGGTTGGCCGGATCGATCGCCAGGTCGATGCCGCCGGTGGTGTCGTTGGGTGGGGCGAGCACCAGCCGCCAGTCCTTGCCACCGTTGTCGACCCGGTAGATCCCCCGCTGCGAAACGGACTGCGAGATCGACCCGGCGGCCGCGACGTAGACCCGTTGCGGGTCGGTCGGGTCGACCACGATCCGGCCGATCGCCGCGCTGTTGACCAGACCCCACTGCTGCCAGCTGAGGCCGCCGTCGGTGGAGCGGTAGATGCCACTGCCGAAGAAGGTCAGGCCGCCGCCGGACGGGTTGGCCTCGCCGGTACCGGCCCACAGCGTGCCGTCCGGGCCGATCGCCAGGGCACCCATGGCCTGGGTCGCGCTGTCGGGCCAGCTCGGTCGCCAGGTGTTGCCCGCGTCGGTACTCTTCCACACACCGCCGCCGGAGACCGCGGTGTACAGCGTGTCCGGGTGGGTCGGGTCCACCACCAGATCGACGATCCGGGCGCCCACATTGGACGGCCCGAGCATGCTCCACGCGCCGCCAGCGCCCTGCGGCATCGCGGCCGCCTGCTGGATCGAGCGCGCCACCTGGGCCGGCGACACATCCCGGCCGGAGGTCCACTTGAGAGTCAGGTAGTCCGCCGGCGCCTGGGGCCCGCCGTCCTGCTCCTCACCCTGGTCGCTGCCGCCATCACGGTCGGCGCCGACGGCGTCGCGATCGCCGCGCTGGTGCCCAGCTATCGCGCGGTCGACCCCGTACGCTGCCAGGGCGACGACCAGGATCGCGGCCAGAGTCATGGCCAGCCGCCACCGGGCGGCGAACTTCATCCACCTCATCCGCTCGACCTCCTGTCAACGGGCCCACGCACGGGATCCCGCCCGCAGTGGCCCGGCGGTAATAGATCAATGCTTCGGCAGACCTTACGCTCCCGGCCCGCGTCGCAGGCCATTCCTGGCAACGAATATTCAGATGTTGGCGAACTTCCGCCGGGCCAGTGACACGCGGCTGCTCGGCCCGCGGGAGCTGGGCCGGCCGCAACCCGCCGCACCGGTCCCCAGCGAGCGAGGGCGGCTGCCGTCCACAGTAGACGGACCGGCGGCGATATCATGCGCCGATGTGGATTAAGGCGGGGGCGCTGGGGCTGGTCGTACTCGGACTGCTGGCGGTGACCGGCATCTTTCCGGGTGGCTCGACCCGGGCGACGGTCGACCACTGCTACCTGCGGCACCACGACTGGGAACCCACCGAGACGAGGTGTACCGGAGACTGGACACTGCTGGGCCACACCTTCACCGGCCGGGTGCACGGTGTCGAGGTCGGCACCGACTGGCAGGTGATCCCGCCTGGGCCGGGCGCCGACGGCTGGTACGAAGTGACGGTCCCGGAAAGCGCCCGGGACCGCGCCGCCCTGACCGTACCGGGAGCCGCGCTGGTGGTTGCCTGGCTGGTCTGGACCGGCCGGGTGCTGTTGGCTCTCGCACTGGTGGGTCTGCTCATCCTGCTGGCCCGCCGCGCGCTTACCCGACGGCGTACCCGAACAGCTACGTGGCCTGACTGAGCAGGCCGGACCGGCGAACCACGCCGCACCGGACCCGCATCGGCCATCGACAACCCCGACCGCCGATATATCCTCGCCCGCCGCCGGCTCGACGGGGCGACGCGCCGGCGGCGGCCCGGCACGGACGACACGCACGAGGATCCGTGCAACCCTCCCGCCTGCCCCGCGTGTCCTGGTAGGGGGAGGAGACCATGGGGCCAGCACGGTGGAACGCGCCGGCGGAGTTCGACGAGTTCGTCCGCTCGCGCCATAGCGCGCTACTGCGTTTCGCGTACCTGCTCACCGGCGACCCGCACGGT
>JAFMQQ010000526.1 GCA_017354595.1 Micromonosporaceae bacterium | reverse complement strand
GGGCGTGGTGGACAGCCGTGGGAGAATTCCTATGTGGACGGGGAGGATCGGGCGGTGTGGGGACTGTCCGATGTGGAGCTGATCGCCCGCATCGACCAGTGCCACGCCCGGGAACAGCAGGCCGCGGCCGAGAAGCTGGCGGCGGTCGCCGAGTTCGAAGCCCGCAATCTGGCCCGCCGGCAGGGAGCGTCGTCCACGACGAGTTGGCTACGCGACCGGCTGCGGCTCTCCTCGGGCACCTGTCACCGGATGGTGGAGTTGGCCAGGGCGCTGGACCGGGTGGCTCCGCAGACCCGGCAGGCGCTCGCGGACGGCGCGCTGAACGCGGAGCAGGCTTCGGTGATCGCCGCCGCGGTGCGGGAGTTGCCGGTGGAGGCGGGGCCGGAGGTGGCGGCCAAGGCCGAGGCGTTGCTGGTTGAGCAGGCACAGATGCTGGACCCGAAGGGGTTGCGGATTGCCGGCGGCCACATCCTCGGTTACATCGCGCCGGATCTGGCCGACGAGCACGAACGGCGGCAACTGGAGCAAGCGGAGAAGCGGGCGTATGAGCGGCGCACCTTCACGCTGTCTCCGGACGGGGCGGGCGGGGTGCGGCTGCACGGGTTGCTGGATCAGCAGGCTGCCGCAACGGTGAGCGCCGCGCTGGATCCGCTGTCGCGGCGGGCCGGCCAGTTGGATGAGCGCACCCCAGGACAGCGCCGGGCCGATGCGCTGGTGGACGTGTGCCAGTTGGCGTTGGATACCGAGACCCTGCCCGAGCACGGCGGGGACCGGCCCGGCATCGTGGTCACCCTCAACTACGACCTGCTGCGCCAGCAGGTGGGCGCCGGCACGCTGGATACCGGTGAGCGGCTCTCACCCGAAGCGGTCCGCCGGCTGGCGTGCGATGCGAGGGTGATCCCGGCCGTGCTGGGTGGGCAGGGACAGGTGTTGGACGTGGGTCGGGAACGGCGGCTGTTCACCGGACCATTACGCCGGGCGCTGGCCATCAGGGATGGCGGTTGTGCCTTTCCCGCCTGTGATCGGGCAGCCAAGTTCTGCCACGCGCACCATGCGAAGAGCTGGCTGGACGGCGGCCCGACCTGCCTGGCAAACGGAGTTCTCCTCTGCGGCGTTCACCATGTGATCATCCATAGTGGAGAGTGGCAGGTCTACATCGCCGCCGACGGCATGCCCGAATTCGTACCGCCCACCTGGATCGACGAACACCAACGCCCGAGGCGCAACAATCGAAGACCGCCACCCGGCCATGTCTAGTGTCGCGGCACCGGCAGCGGATCGTACGCGTGCGGGGCGCCGGCGGTGTCAGAAACTGCTCGCGGTGCCTGGGCTACCCAGGTGCCGGGCGAAGAACCGGATCGAGCTGTCGATTTCGAAGGACGGGATCCGGAAGTGGCCGCCGGGGTTGGCGTGCAGGGTCTTCTCGGCGGAGCCGAGTGCGTCGAACAGGTTCATGACGGAGTCCCGCGGATTGCCTTCATCGTCCCACTGCAGCAGGTACTCGACCGGGATCGTGATCCGAGCCGCGGTGTCGATGAGCCAGTCGCATGCCATGAGGCCGAGGACCGCAGCGGTGATCCGGGGTTCGGCCGCGACAAGGCGGATGCCCGACTCACCGGCCGCGGAGAGGCCGTAGTACCCGACGGGCTGGCTGTCGCCGACCGAGTCCAGTGTCTGCAGCGCGTCCAGGGTGGTCCGCCAGTCGGGGATGAGTTCTGCCGCTACGGTTTCGTAGAGGGCGGGCCGCGCCGGTCCGAAGGGCTCGCCCGCGGCCTTTCGTTCGTCGATGAGCGCGACGAGCCGCCGGATCTCGGGATGCTCCGGCCTGTCGCCGGTTCCTGGCGCGTCGATCGCGGCGACCGCGAAGCCGCAGGAGGTGACGTACGGGATGGCTCGGGAGACGACCTCCCATCCCTTCTTGTGCTGGCCGCCGCCGTGCCCGATCAAAACCAGCGGGCGGGGACCGGAGCCCGCGGCGGGCGTCCAGAGCACCCCGGGGATGTCCCCGATCGTGAAGAGCTGCTCGCGGATACCGTCGGCGACGGTTGCTGAGGCGATGCGCATGGCGCGATTACATCGGCATTCCCGCCGACACCGCGAGTCAATTGTCCGGCCGGCCAGGCCGGCAGTTCTCGGCAGCCGCCGGCGCTCAGGTGCCGTTACGTACCGCGGCGACCGCCATCGTGGCGTACGGCATCGTGAAGCCGCCGCCCATCGCGTCGATGGCCTCTCCCACGCCCGCCAGGATTTCCGCGCGTTGCACCTCGGGTAGCCGGGTGAGTGGCCCGAGGGTGGGCATCTGCTCCAGCCACTCGTCCCGGGTGTACGGCCGCTCCCAGTCGAATCGCCACTGTTGCGGTTCGCCGAAGCTGCCGGTGTCGCGGATCCCCTCGGCGACCCGGCCGCACATCGCCTGGTACGTGTCCAGAGCCGAGGCCATTGCCCGCAGGTCGAACGGCGAGTCGGGCACCACCCGCCGGTACACCGTCGCGAAGGCTCCGGCCACATCGGACGGAAGCTGGAAGACGTGCCAGAACGGTGCGAGCAGGCCGCCCGGGCGCAGTACCCGCGCCGCCTTTGCCGCCCCGGCATCCGGATCCACCCAGTGCCACGCCTGCCCGGCGACGACAGCGTCGTACCGGCGCCCGGCGGGTTCCCAGGCCTCGAAGGTCGCCACCTCAACGGGTACACCGGTTTCCCGGGCGAACTCGGCCATCCGCACGTCCGGCTCGATGCCGAGTACCTTCATCCGGACGGCTTGAAGCTGTCGCGCCAGGATGCCGGTACCGCAGCCGACGTCGAGAACGTCGGGTCCGGGGCTGGCCGCGAGGATCCGCTCCAGCGCGGCGGCCGGGTACCGCGGTCGGGTCCGGTCATAGCGCTCCGGGTCGGTGCCGAACGACTCGGCCACGTCACGATGCTGGTGCGCCTCGGGCCGGTGCGCCTCGGGCTCCTCCGCCGGTACAGTGGGCATGCGCCCACCGTAAGCCAAGCTGGCGTGCCAGCGCAGCGTTGGCCTCAGGCGAGGGTTATCACGTCGTCGGCGGCGGCCACCAGCACCGGGTCGTGGGTAGCGGCCAGGACCGCGGTACCGGAACGCGACGCGCTCACCAGCGCCCGCACCACGCGCTCCGCGTTTGCCTCGTCCTGTTGTGACGTCGGCTCGTCCAGCACCGCGATCGCCGGGCCGGCGGCGAGTACCCGGGCCACCGAGACCCGTTGCCGCTCCCCGCCGGAGAGCACCCGGGCGAGCCGGTGCC
>JAFMQQ010000525.1 GCA_017354595.1 Micromonosporaceae bacterium | reverse complement strand
CGGCCCGGCCCTGGTTCGACCAGCTGGCGCTGGGCGGGCTGGAAGGGCGGCGCTCCGGCGAGCTCTCCGGCGGGCAGGCGCAGCGGGTCGCGCTCGCCAGGGCGATGGTGACCGAGCCGGAGGTGCTCTTCGCCGACGAGCCGACCGGCTCGCTCGACTCGCTCACCGGCGAACAGGTGATGAACCTGTTGGTGGCGGCCGCGCGGGAGAAGGGTACGACCGTCGTGCTGGTCACCCATGAGGCGAGGGTGGCCGCGTACGCCGACCGCGAGGTGGTGGTCCGGGACGGCCGGGTCACCTCGCTGGTACCGGGGGGGAAGGCCGCATGATCGCCTTCGGCCTGCGGTTGTCGCTGCGTGGCGGCCGGGAGTCGGTCACCCGCCTGGTCACGATGGCCGCGGCCGTCGCGCTCGGGGTCGGGCTGCTGCTCGCCACGCTCGCCGGGATCAGCGGGGTCGGTACCCAGAACGCGCGGTACGCCTGGCTCAACACCGGCACCGGGGACTCCACAGTGGACGCTGGTGGCACGGGAGCGGAGCCAGCCGGGGACCCGCTGTGGTGGCTGGTCCGGGCCGACTACTACGGGGGCCACCTGATCGGCCGGGTGGACGTGGCCGCCACCGGCCCGGCCGCGCCGGTACCGCCGGGCATCCCGCGGCTGCCCGGCCCGGGGGAGTACTACGCCTCGCCCGCCCTGCGCGACCTGCTGGCGTCCACTCCCGCCGCGCAGCTGGGCAACCGGTTCCCCGGCCACCTCGCCGGTACCATCGGCGCGGCCGCGCTGCCCGCCCCCGACACGCTGCTCATCATCGTCGGCAACTCCGCGCGGCAACTGTCCACAGTGCCCGGTGCCACCGAGGTGGACCGGATCGAAACCACCACGCCGGCGGCGTGCAAAGCCGGGAACTGCACGGTGCGAGCCGGCATCAGCGGCAACGGCATTGTGCTCATCCTCGGCGTGGCCGCCGGTGGGCTGGTCGTTCCGATACTCGTCTTCATCGGCACCGCGGCGCGGCTGTCGGCCGCCCGCCGGGAGCAGCGCTTCGCGGCGATGCGCCTGGTCGGCGCGACACCCCGGCAGGTGGCACTGGTCGCCACGGTCGAGTCGGCCGTCGCCGCGGTTATCGGCGTGGCGGCCGGCTTCGGGCTCTTCTACGCGGTACGCGACCCGCTGGCCACCGTGCCCTTCACCGGCGCACCGTTCTTCCCGGGCGACCTGCGCCTGGGCCTGCCGGTGATCCTGCTGGTCGGGCTCGGCGTACCGGTGGCGGCCGCGATCGTCGCGCGGCTGGCGCTGCGCCGGGTGACCGTCTCGCCGTTGGGTGTCAGCCGGCGGGTCACCCCGAAGCCGCCCAGCCCGTACCGGGTCATCCCGTTGCTGCTCGGCCTCGGCGAGCTGGCCGCGGTGCTGGTACACGGCCGGCCGCCGACCGCCAATGGCCAGCTCGCCGCCTACCTGCCGGGGTTTCTGCTCATCCTGGTCGGGTTGATCACCGCCGGACCGTGGCTGACCATGGTCGGCGCCCGGCTCATCTCCCACCGCACCAGCCGACCCGCGGCGCTGCTGGCCGCCCGGCGGCTGGCCGACAACCCGCGGGCCGCATTCCGCGCGGTGAGCGGGCTGGTGCTCGCGCTGTTCGTGATGACCGTCGCAGTCGCTGTGATCGGCGGGATCGTCGCCAACCAAGGTGGCGAGGACGCCATCCGGGGGACCGCGGCACACGACACCCTCCTCGTCCGGCTGGGTGGCGGTCCGGACCAGGTACGCCCCGGGTCGTCGATCCCGCCGGCCGTACTCGACCAGGTGGCAGCGGTGCCCGGGGTCACCGGCATCACCGCCATCCACCGCTTCACCGGGCCGCAGGCGACCGACCCTCAGCAGCCGGGGGTCGTCCGCGGCCCGACCGGCGGGCCCGACGGCGCCCTGTTCACCGGGGTGGCCTCCTGCGACCAGCTCGCCACCATGCCGGTGCTCGGTCGCTGCCCGGCCGGGGCGAGCACAGTGCTGGTGCCGTTCAGCGGGGTGGGGTACAACCTGACCACATCACAGTCCACTGTGGAATGGTCGGTCGCCCCGGTGACGGCTGAGCAGCTGGCGCGGCTGCCGGTCGAGACGGTCGTGGTCGGCGCCACCGGCTCGGTCGCGGTCGAGCGGGTGCGGACCATCCTGGAGGCCGCGGACCCCGGCCAGCTGGAGTTGCCGGTCACGGTCGCCGAAGACGCGCTGGTGGGCAACGTGCACGGGTACACGCAACTTGCGGAGGTGGTGATCCTGGCCAGCCTGCCGATCGCCGGTTGCACGCTGGCGGTCAGCGTGGTCGCCGGGCTGACCGACCGCAGGCGTCCGTTTGCTCTGTTGCGCCTGGCCGGCGCCCAACTGCGGGTGCTGCGCCGGGTGGTGATGCTGGAGTCCGTGGTACCGCTGCTGGTTGTCTCGGCCGTGTCGGTCGGTGCGGCGTTCCTCGCCGCCGAGCTGTTCGTGCGGTCGCAGATGCGCTTCTCGCTGGCGCCGCCCGGGGCCGGTTACTACCTGGCGGTCACCGCCGGGCTGGCCGCCTCGCTCGGCATCCTCGCGGCCACTTTCCCGTTGCTCGCCAGGGTGACCGGTCCGGAGACCGCCCGCAACGAGTGACGCCCGGTCCTTTGTGGACCCTGTGCTCGGGGTGGGGTGTGTCCTCCGTCGCGGCTTTGCTCTGCTTACACATACGCAACACCAAAAGGATGACTGGGCGACTCGTCCTTTTGGTGTTGCGTCCAGGTATGCAGAGCAAAGGGGCGGGCAACCCGTTACCCCACCGACCCTTCCGCTGCCCGCCGCGAGGTCACGCCACGGTGCGGCGGAAGGCGCCCGGGGTCAACCCGAAGCAGCGCACGAACCAGCGGGTCAGGTGCGCCTGGTCGGCGAAGCCGGCGGCGGCCGCGGCACGGGCCGGCGGTACCCCCTCGGCGAGCATCCGGCGGGCCGCACGCAGTCGCAGCTGGCGCTGGTACCCGCTGGGCGACATGCCGTACGCCGCCCGGAAGGCGCGGTACACCGCGAACCGGCTCTGCCCGGCCGCCCGGGCCAGTTCCTCGGCGCCGATGTCCTCCAGGTACACCGCGTCCAGGTGCTCGCGTACCCGGGTCGCCAGGGAGGGCGCCCGTCCCAGGCGCGTGTCCAGTGTGGACATTGCCCGGGGCTGGAGCGCCTCGACCGTCGCGGTGAGCAGCTCGTCCCGGGCCAGCGCGGGCGCGCCGGCCAGCAGCGCGGCGTGCAGCCGCCGTACCG
>JAFMQQ010000524.1 GCA_017354595.1 Micromonosporaceae bacterium | reverse complement strand
ACCATCCTGGAGGGCGCCAGCCGACCCGGCCACTTCGCCGGCGTACTCACCGTGGTCAACAAGCTGCTCCACCTGACCCGCCCGGACCTCGCCTTCTTCGGCGAGAAGGACTACCAGCAGCTGGCCCTGGTACGGCGGCTGGTGCGCGACACCGACCTGCCGGTGCGGATCGTCGGCGTACCGGTGGTCCGCGAGCCGGCCGGGCTGGCCCGGTCCAGCCGCAACCGATACCTGACCGCACCGCAGCGCCAGGCCGCCCTGGCCCTCTCGGCGGCGCTGCGCGCGGGCGCGGCCGCCGCACATGTCGGCCTGGACGCCGACGCCGTCCGGACCGCCGCCACCGAAGCCTTCGCGCAGACCGGTACGCAGACCGAGCCCGTTGGCGCCTACGCGGCGGAGGGTGCTGCGGCGGCCCGCCTCGACTACCTCGTGCTCACCGACCCGGACCTGGGCCCCCCGCCCGAGCACGGGCCGGCCCGGCTACTGGTCGCCGCCTGGGTTGGTGGCACTCGTCTCATCGACAACGCGCCGGTGAACATGGCTCGTAATCTGACCTGATGCGTACCACTCTCGTGCCGGGTTCACCGGTCGCGACGGCGAGGGCCACGTTGCCCCGCCGCCTGCTGGCTCCGGAGCCGGGTTGGGCGGAGTCCACCGACGTGGTCGTGGTCGGTTCCGGGGTGGCCGGGTTGACCTGCGCGCTGCACCTTCGCGAGGCGGGGCTGCACGTCACGGTGGTCACCAAGGACACCGTCGACGACGGTTCGACCCGGTGGGCACAGGGCGGTATCGCCGCCGTCCTCGACCCGCTGGACACGCCCGAGGCACACGCGGCGGACACGCTGACCGCCGGGGTCGGGCTGAGCGACCCGGCCGCGGTGGACGTACTGGTCCGGGAGGGGCCGGTGCGGGTACGCGAGCTGATGCGCTGGGGTGCCGTCTTCGACCGGTACCCGGACGGCGAGCTGATGCTGACCCGGGAGGGCGGGCACCGCGCCCGGCGGGTGGTGCACGCCGGTGGCGACGCGACCGGTGCCGAGGTGCAGCGGGTGCTGCACGAGTCGGTACGCCGGGATCCGTGGATCCGGCTGATCGAGCACGCGCTCGTACTCGACCTGATGCGCGGTGCCGACGGCAGCGCCTGCGGCGTCACGCTGCACGTGCTGGGCGAGGGGACCGAGGACGGGGTCGGCGCGATCCTGGCCCGCGCCGTGGTGCTGGCCAGCGGTGGGATGGGCCAGGTCTACGCCGCCACCACCAACCCGCTGGTGTCCACAGGGGACGGTGTTGCGCTCGCGTTGCGGGCCGGCGCCGCCGTGACCGACCTGGAGTTCGTCCAGTTCCACCCCACCTCGCTGTTCCTCAATTCGGCGGCCGGCCCTAAACCTCTGCCTGGTGCCGGCTCCGCAGGCGTCGCCGGCAGTGACCAGCGGGCGCTGATCACCGAGGCGCTGCGCGGCGAGGGGGCGCTGCTGGTCGACGATGACGGCAAGCGCTTCATGGTGGGCCAGCACGAGCTGGCCGAACTGGCGCCGCGGGACGTCGTCGCCAAGGGCATCCACCGCTCGATGCTCGCCTCCGGCGCCGATCACGTCTGGCTGGACGCACGGCAGGTGCCCGACCTGACGGCCCGCTTCCCGACCATCACCGCCTTCTGTCTTGCGGCCGGCGTCGATCCGACGGCGGATCTGATCCCGGTGGCGCCCGCCGCGCACTACGCCTCCGGCGGCGTGCGTACCTCGCTGGCCGGCGGTACCACCATCCCCGGCCTGTACGCCTGCGGCGAGGTCGCCTGCACCGGGGTACACGGCGCCAACCGGCTGGCCTCCAACTCGCTGCTGGAGGGCCTGGTCTTCGCCCGCCGGATCGCGGAGCAGATCGCGACCGGCCTGCCGCCGCAGTGCGACCCGGTACCCTCCACAGTGGACGGGTGGGTGGCGGCGGCCGATGTCAGGCAGCCGCTGCAGCAGGTGATGACGCGGGGTGCCGGGGTACTGCGCAGCGCCGCCTCGCTGCGGGCCACCACCGAAGCGCTGCAGGAGCTGGCCGTACCGGCGGACCGGGTCAACACGGCCAGCTGGGAGGCGACCAACCTGCTGACCGTGGCGGCGGCCCTGGTCGCCGCGGCGACGCTGCGCGAGGAGACCCGTGGCTGCCACTGGCGGGAGGACCACCCGACCGCCGCACCGGAGTGGCTCGGGCACCTGCTGCCGAGCCTGATCGAGGACGGCTGGCTGATCGAGTCCTGGGAGGCACTGGCATGAGGCCGTCTACTGTGGACGCTCTGGTCGCCGTGGGGCTGGACCCGGGCGAGGTGGAGCAGATCGTACGCCGGGCGCTCGCCGAGGACCTCGGTCCGGACTGGCTCGACGTGACGAGTGTGGCGACGGTGCCCGCCGACCAGACCGGTACCGCCGATCTGGTCGCCCGGGCGGCCGGGGTGGTCGCCGGGCTGCCGGTAGCAGCGGCGGTCTTCGATGCGGCCGGTTCCCTGGCGCCGGCCCGCGAGCTCCCGGCGGCAGCCGGTACCGTCGACTGGGTGCCGTCCACAAAGGACGGAGCGTGGGTGGCCCGCGGCGATGCGCTGGCGACGGTGACCGGCCCGGTCCGGGCTCTGCTGGCGGCGGAGCGCACCGCGCTGAACCTGCTCTGCCGGATCTCCGGTGTGGCCACCCACACCCGGGCCTGGGCCGACGCGCTCGCCGGCACCGGCGCGACCGTGCTTGATACCCGGAAGACCACGCCCGGCCTGCGGATCCTGGAGAAGTACGCGGTGCGTGCCGGCGGTGGCACCAACAAGCGGATGGGCCTGTACGACGTGGCGATGGTGAAGGACAACCACAAGCTCGCCGCGGGCTCCATCTCCCGCGCCTACGCGTTGGTGCGGGCCGTTTTCCCGGAGGTACCGGTGCAGGTCGAGGTGACCACCGTGGCCGAGGCGGTGGAGGCGGTCGAGGCGGGTGCGGACTTCCTGCTCTGCGACAACATGCCGGTGCCGTTGCTGCGTGAGGTGGTGGCCGCGGTGGCGGGGCGGGCCGAGCTGGAGGCGACCGGTGGGCTCCGCCTGGAGGTGGCGCGGGAGTACGCGCAGACCGGGGTGGACTACCTGTCGGTCGGCGCGCTGACCCACTCCTCGCCGATCCTGGACATCGCGCTGGACCTGCGCCCGGCCGGCTGACCGGTCACGCGTTGCGGGCGTAGACCAGGCGCAGGCCGATCAGGGTCAGGTTCGGCTCGTGGTGGGTCACCGTCGCACATTCATCGAGTAC
>JAFMQQ010000100.1 GCA_017354595.1 Micromonosporaceae bacterium | reverse complement strand
GGCCACCGCTCGGCCTTCTCCACCTTTGCCACCAGGTCCGGGCTGACGTGGACAAGACGAGCCAGCCCGGCCTGCGACAGGCCCCGAGCCAGCCGCAACCGGCGCAGCTCCGCACCGAACTGGTGCCGGGCTGACCGACCCGGGTCCAGGGATCTCGGCGCTTGCGCCATGACACCTCACCACCTTGGCAGTGCCGTGGACGACGAGCACATGAGCGGGGACACGCCGGACTAGCCCGGCAGGGGTGTGCTTCGTTGTTGCTTCCTAATCAACTGAACGGAAGGCGTTTCATCGGCCAGCGCCGATCCTCGGCACCCGCGGGTCCGTTGTCAAGGATCCTCAGCGAATTGTTCTCTTGAGGTTCCCTCCCGTTTGGTTTGGTCGGTACGCGTATTCGTGATCACGCTCGCCGGAAGCAACCTGAAACACCAGCCGCACGACAGGCGAAGCCTGGTATTCCTGGCTCCGCCACGGGGCTGGACAGGGGTTGGACAAGGGGCTGGACAACGGGCTGGACAAGGGACTTGGACGGGCGCTAATGGATCACGATTCCCGGTTGGCGGCGGCCGCAGCAGACGCATCACAGGTGCCGGACCGACTCGTGCGGACCGCGGCATGCAGACCAGCCAGTTGTCCGCATGAATCCCCTGTACGCAAGCTGCCGGCCTGTGCTGAATTGTTGAGGCGTCGCCTCCCACCCTCGCACTGGTGGGTCCGGCGAATGCTGAACAGCGACACGACGGATAGCTGCGTCCTGGAGCCTGGGGAGGCGTTGGTGAGGCACGGCAGCGGGGCGGTCGGGCGGCTGCGCTGTCTGGTGGTGTGTGATTTCGGCTCCGGTAATCACCGGCGTTCGTGGCTTGTGTCCGCTCGGCCGTCGATCCAGCCTCCAGGTTCGGCGACCGGCGTGTGCGGCCCGCGCTCGCCGCGGGCGCGGGCCGCACACGAATTCTCCTTATCCTGAACATCGCATGCTTGTGGGGTGGCTGTCTTGACAACGCGCCACAGAGTCAACGGCACACCGCCCGTGGGTCGCGCCTCAGATGTCGATTCCCGGCCGGCCCGCTTTGGGCAGGCGTGGCTGCGCGACCGGCGTATCCGAACCAAACTCGGCCTCATCCTGGCGCTGCCGCTGTTGGCGGTAGTCGGGCTTACCGGGTTGGGTGTGGCGTCGGCCGCGCAGGGTGCAGCCACTGCCGGTCAGGCGTATGACCTTGTGGCGGCGGGCGCCACGGCGGCCCGGCTGGCCGGCCAGTTGGAGCACGAGCGGGCCGCGGCGGCGTTGGTCTTCATCGAGCCGGGCGCGCAAGCCACGGCCGACTACCGGTCGCAAGGGACGGTCACGGACACGCTGGTCCAGCGGCTGGAGAGTGGACTGGACCGGGCGCGGGTACCCGGCACCCTGCAGCCGTTGGTGATTCGGATCCACGACGACCTGGCCGACCTGAGTGGGTTGCGGCAACAGGTGACCGCGGGGCCGACGGCGGTGCTCAGCGTGGTCGTCTTCCAGTACGGGGCGATGGTCGCAGATCTGATCGGGTACCGGCAGGCGCTGGGCCAGGTGGGCGTGGCGGCCGGAACGGCGAACGGTCTACGGTCGGTGGCCGCCTTGTCCCAAGCGATCGAGTCGTTGGCGCAGCTGCAGGTGGAGGCTCTGCGGGTGGTGGCGGGCGGGGCGTTGACTCCGGCCGAGCAGCAGCAGACCGTGGCCGCGGACACCGGTGCCACAGAGGCGTTGCAGACCTTTACCGATCTCGGCCAGGCGGGCTGGGGGGCGCTGCTGGACGCCGGGATCGGGGGTGGCCCGAAGGTTGTACTGGCGGAGCGGCTGCAGGGCCTGGTGACCCGGGCCCAGCCGGGGCAGGTGCTGAGCCTGGGTACCGACCCGCGGGGCTGGTCACAGGCGATGGGCTCACGGATCGACGCGATGCACGCAGTGGAGTCCACTTTGGACAATCAGTTGCTGCGCTCGGTTGGTGGCGAGCGCGACCAGCAGCGGCGCAACATCGCCGCCGAGGTAGCGACGGTGGCGCTGCTGCTGCTGGTCGTGGTGGTGGTCGGGCTCTGGGTGGCCAGATCGCTGACCGGGTCGCTGTCCCGGCTACGTGCCGGGGCGCTGGAGGTAGCGCAGCATCGGCTGCCCGGCATGGTGCGGCAGCTGGATGTGGAGAACGCCGACCCGGCCGTCATCGAGAGATTGCTGCAGAACGCCGCCCGGCCGATCCGCGCCGACGGTAGGGACGAGGTCGGCGAGGTGGCCGGCGCGTTCAACACCGTGGTCGCCTCGGCGGTGCGGCTGGCCGGGGAGCAGGCGGCGCTGCGTACCGCGGTCGGGGCGATTCTGGTGTCACTGTCGCGGCGGTTGCAGCTGCGGGCCGACGCCATGATGCGTTCCATGGACGAACTGCAGCGTGATGAGCAGGACCCGGCCCGGCTGGGCAAGCTGTTCGACCTGGACCACGTGGCCACGCTGATCCGTCGGCTGATCTTCAATCTGCGGATCCTGGCCGGCGGCCGGGGTGGCGGCGCGGTACGTGGTGAGCCGGTGCCGTTGGAGGATCTGCTGCGCGCGGCGGGGCAGGAGATCGACGATTACACCCGGGTACACCCGGGAGATGTGGATCAGACGGTGGAGATCGCCGGAGACATCTCCGACGAGCTGATCCACCTGCTGGCCGAGTTGCTCGACAACGCAGCCCGCTACTCCCCACCGGACGCGCCGGTGCTGGTCGATGCCCGCGGCGTGGGTGACCAGGTGCATATCCAGATCCGCGACAGCGGTGTCGGGATGGCCGAGGCCGAATTGAGAGTGGCCCGGGATCGGCTGGCCAACCCTCGCCGGCTGGACAACGACACGACCCGGCGGATGGGGCTGCCGGTCGTTGGCGCGATCGCGCACCGCCTGGGGATCCGGATCGAGCTCCGCTCACAGCCGGGCCAGGGCACCGCGGTCGACGTGACCGTACCTGGTGGCCTGTTCCGCCGGTCCCGGGCGCAGACACAACCGGACTCGACACCGCTGGGTCGGCTCGCCACCATATCCCAGGCGCTGCACCTGACGGCACCGCCGCCACCGGCCCGGGCGCTGCCGCCACGGGCGCCGGCCTTCGCGCGCGCACTGCCGAAGCCGGCGATGGAGAAGCCGCTGATCTATGAGCAGCTGCGCCGGGACCCGACCCGTTCCTGGTTCCACTCCACCCCTGTCCCTGAGGAAATCGAGCGGCAGCCGGTCGGGACGGTAAATGGTTGGCGGATGGCGGCCGAGGCGGCCCAGGCCGCTACCACCGCAGTCCCGGACGAGACCACGCCTGGTGGGTTGCCGGTCCGGCAGCCGGGCCGGCGACTGATCCCGCAGGCTGAATCCGGCGCGGCGCTGCCGGTGCAACGGCACCCGGACAAGATGCGACGGCAGATGTCGGCGATGCAGCACGGCCTGGGACAGGCCGGTCGCCGCGCCAACAACGTGACGAAGGGCAGGACATCATGACCCGTGACTGGGGCTTTCTGCTCGACGGCCTGTGCAACCAGGTGCCGGGCGTCAGCCACGCCATCGCCGTATCCGCCGATGGGCTGTTGATCGCCGCCAGCCGTCACCTGCCGCGCACGCACGCCGACCAGCTGTCCGCGTTCACCTCCGGCCTGTCGTCGTTGACGACCGGGGCGGCAAAGCTGATGAGCGCCGAGCCGGTGGAGCAGACCATCGTGGAGATGGCCGACGGGTACCTGATCGTGATGGCCATCGGCGATGGCTCGATCCTGACCGTGCTGGCGTTGAAGGACTGCGAGCTGGGTCAGGTCAGCTACGAGATGGCCATGCTGATCAACCGGGTCGGCGCCACCCTTACCCCGGCGCCGCGAAACGCGCTGCGGGCATGATCCCCTACCAGGCCAGCCCACCGGATGGCGCTGAGCTGGCCGCGTCCCGGATCACCTCAGCGAAGATCGTGGTCGCTGGTGGGTTCGGGGTGGGGAAGACCACCTTCGTCGGTGCGGTCTCCGAGATCGTTCCACTTCGGACGGAGGAGATGATGACCGGCCCCAGTCTCGGGGTGGACGACACCAGCCGGGTACCAACCAAGACGACCACGACGGTGGCGATGGATTTCGGCCGGATCAGTATCGACCCTACGCTGATCCTGTACCTGTTCGGTACGCCCGGTCAGGACCGGTTCTGGTTCATGTGGGACGAGCTGTGTCAAGGGGCGGTCGGGGCTGTGGTACTGGCTGACATCCGGCGGCTCGCGGACTGCTTCAGCGCGATCGACTATCTGGACGACCGGGCCGTGCCGTACGTTGTGGCGCTCAACCCGTTCCCCGGCGCGCCGCGGTACGACCTGGATGAGGTACGCGACGGGCTGCGTATCCCGGCCTACACGCCGCTGCTGACGTGCGATGCCAGGCAACGCGAGCAGGTACGGGCGACCCTGGTGGCTCTGGTGGAGTACGTGTTGCGGCTGATGCACCGACCACCGTCTATTGTGGATAGTCATATTGAGGAGAGGACATTCTCGTGAGACGATCAGCTCTCGTGGCCGCGTTCGCGGCCGGCCTGCTGCTCGCCAGCGGCTGCGCTGCGAACAACACCTCCAGCGGCACGGCGACAGTCCGGATCGGCTTGATCTGGCCCCAGTCGGGGGTCTACAAGGCGATCGGTGACGACTTCGCCCACGGGTGGCAGCTGTACCTGGACAGCCACGGCAACAAGCTCGGCGGCCACCCGGTCACCACCAACCTGGTGGATGAGGGGGACGGCCGGCAGGCGGCCCGGGACGGCATCGCCAAGCTGACCGACCAGTTCCACGCCGAGGCGGTGGTCGGCACCATCAGCTCGGACGCGGTGGAGGCCGTGAACCCGGTCGTCACCGCCAAGCACATCCCGTATGTGGGTACCGGTGGCCGGCCGGACGACTTGAAAAACCTCGACTACACATGGGACACCTCGTGGCAGAACGCCGACGCCGGGGTGGCCATCGCCGACTACATCCGCACCAGTGTGCACGGTTCGGTGTACGCGATCGGGCCGAACTACGTGGGTGGCTATGACCAGGTGAACGGGTTCGTCGACACCTTCACCAAGGGCGGCGGGAAGCTGGCCAACCCCGGCGGCAAGCCGACCTGGACGCCCTATCCGAACATCACCAACTTCGTGCCCTATCTCAACCAGATCGCGACGAGCGGAGCGAAGGCGGTCTTCGCCTTCTATGCCGGGGCGTTGGGCATCGCGTTCGTCAAGCAGTACGCCCAGGTGCTGGGTGGGAAGATCCCGCTGTACGCGGCCGGCTTCACCACCGAGGGCGCGGTGCTGGGCGCGCAGGGCGCGGCGGCCGACGGGGTGTACTCGTCGCTGAACTACGCGCCCGACCTGGACAACCCGGCCAACCAGGCGTTCGCAACCGCGTTCCAGCAGAAGTACAACGCGACCCCGGACCTGTACAACGTGACCGCGTGGGACGCTGCGCTCGTGCTTGACCGGGCGATCGCCGCCGCCGGGGCCAACCCGAGCGCCGAATCGATCAATGCGGCGATCAGCAAGCTGGGTGCGTTGGACAGCCCGCGCGGCCAGTGGCGGTTCGGCACCCAGCACACCCCGATCCAGCCCTGGTACCTCAGGGTGGTGCGGACCGATGGTCGTGGCCGGTCCAACGTGGTTGTCCAGACATTGACCACCCTCGGTTCTTAGCGTGACGACTGACCGGGGCAGGCTGCCGTGACCGGCCGCCGGCCCCGGTGAGGCGAGGCGTGGACCTGGTTTGCGCCATGGGTGAGGAGGTGATCCGGTGGCGGTGACGTACGCGGTGACCGCGGTGGACGGGGTGGCGTTCGGCCTGCTGCTGTTCGTTGTCGCCGCTGGGCTGACCCTGATCTTCGGGGTGATGGGTGTGCTCAACCTGGCGCACGGCAGCCTGTACCTGGCCGGCGCCTACATCGCCTACCTGCTCAGCCGCGGCAACCTGCTCGGCCTGCTCGCCGCACTCGCGGTCGGCGCGGTGGTCGGTGCCGGTGGTGGTGCCGGGCTGAGCGCGGTGGTGCGGCCGTTGACCGGGCATCTGGAGCAGGCCGTGGCCACCTTGGGCATCGCGTACCTGGCTGCCGACGGGTTCAGCGCGCTGTTCGGGGCGACACCGCAGCCCGCCGACCCGCCGCGGTTGCTGGCGGGCAGCATCCAGCTCGGCGGCGTCGGATATCCGGTGTACCGGCTGGTGTTCATCGCGCTGGCCGCCGGTATCGCGGTCGGCCTGCATCTGGCCGTCACCCGTACCCGGGCCGGGGTACTGCTCCGGGCGACCGTTGCCGACCCGGTGATGGCCGCCGCCACCGGTATCCCCACCGGCCGCGTCCAGCTCGCGTGGATGGCCGGCGGCGGCATGCTCGCCGTGGCCGGTGGCGTACTCGGCGCGCCGCTGCTCGGCCCCGCCCCCGGAGTGGATACCACGGTTCTGGTGCTGTGCCTGATCGTGGTCGTCATCGGCGGCGCTGGATCGATCCCCGGCACGCTGCTGGGGGCGCTGCTGGTCGGCCAGGTGCAGACCGTCGGCGTCCTGGCCGCACCCACCCTGGCGCCGTTCGCACTGGTGGCCGTCCTGATCGCGGTGTTGGCCGTGCGCGCCCGTACCGGCACCGGGGTGCGACTGACGTGACCACCACCGTGACCGCGCCGACCAGCGCACCGCCCGTGACGCGGCGCCGTTCCCCGCGCCGCGGCGCTGTGGTCGCGGTGGCCATAGTGGCCATACTGGTCGCGGTGCTGGTGCCGACCTACATCTACCCGTACGCCGCCTTCACCGGCCGTGCCGCGCTCGTGCTCGCCACTGTCGCGATGAGCGTCCAGCTGATGTCCGGTACCGCCGGGCTGTCCTCGCTGGGGCAGGCGGCCTTTCTCGGCGTCGGCGGATACACCGCGGTGTGGCTGTCGCGGGCCGGCCTGGACAACGGACCGCTGCAGCTGGCCGCCGCCGCGGCCGCCGGTGCCGGCGCCGCGTGCCTGTGTGCGCCACTGGTGCTGCGCGCCCGCGGTGTCGCTTTCCTCATGGTGACTTTCGCCGTGGGGGAGCTGGCACACACCGCCGCGAGTACCTGGGTACCGGTGACCGGCGGCGACAACGGCCTGTACGGCAGCTACCCGACCCTGTGGCCGACAGTGCCGTTGCCCACCTCGGACCTGGCCTCCTACCTGTACCTGCTCTGCTGTTTCCTGGTGCTGGCCGGTCTGGTCGCGCTGGTCCTGCGGACCCGGTTCGCGCTCGCGCTGCGCGCAGCCGCCGACCACGAACCCCGGCTGGCCGCACTCGGTCACCGCGTCACCGGCACGCTGCTGGCCGGGTACGCCATGGCCGGGGCGCTGGCCGGTGCGGGCGGGGCGATGCTGTTCAGCTCCCGCATCTCGATCGCACCGTCCGATATGGACTTCGACACCTCCGCGCTGGCGTTGCTGGCCGCGGCGATCGGCGGTCGCAGTCTGGTCGGCGCGGTGATCGCCGCGGTCGGCATCGTCCTCGTGCGGGACCAGCTGGGCGTCGACACCGGTGGCCACGCCCAGGCGTTGCTCGGCGCGGCGTTCCTGGCGGTCGCGTACCGGCGGCCGGTCGTGGCATGGGTCCGGGCCAGGCGCAGCGCCTGGGCGGTGGCTCGGGGACGCCGGTGACCGCACTGCTGAGCCTGCACGGGGTGAGCCGCCGATTCGGTGGCCTGGTCGCCCTGCACGGGCTGGACCTGGAGCTGGTACCGGGTGCCCGGCACGCGGTCATCGGACCCAACGGCGCAGGCAAGACCACGCTGCTCAACCTCGTCGCCGGTACGCTGCGGCCGAGTACCGGCCACATTGTCTACAATGGACAGACTATCACCCGGCTGCCCGCCACTACCCGGGCGCGCCGGGGTGTCGCCCGCACCTGGCAGCACCCGGCCATCTTCGGCCGGCTGTCCGTTGTGGACAATCTGAGCCTCGCGCTGCGCCACCGGCCCGGCCGGGCCGACATCGCGCAACTGCTCGCGGGCGTGGGCCTGGCGGACCAGGCCACCGCTGCGGCCGGAAGCCTGCCGTACGGTCGGCAACGCCAGCTGGAGTTGGCCATGGCGCTCGCCGGCCGGCCCCGGCTGCTGCTGCTCGACGAACCCTCGGCCGGCCTGGATCCCGACCAGATCGCCCAGCTGGTCGACCGGATCACCGGGCTGGACCGGGAAGTCGCGGTGCTGCTGGTCGACCACCACCTCGACCTGGTCTGGTCGCTGGCCGACCAGGTGACCGTGCTGCACCACGGCCGCCACCTCATCACCGGCCCGCCGGCCGCGGTGCGCGCCGACGCACAGGTCCGCGACGCGTACCTGACCACCGCCACGGCCTCGCCGGCCGCTTCACCTCCGGCCGCCGGGCCTGCGCTGCTGCGGGTCGCGAACCTGACCGCCGGCTACCACGGCGCCCCGGTGCTGGCTGGCATCGATCTCGAGGTGAACCGGGGTGAGGCGGTCGCCGTACTCGGCCGCAACGGCGCCGGCAAAACCACCCTCCTCAACGCGATCGCCGGACTCCTGCCGGCCGCCCCCGGCGCCCGCATCGACCTGGCCGGCCGGCCGCTGGCCGGAGCGGCGTCCCATCATCTCGCCCGGGCCGGCATCGC
>JAFMQQ010000523.1 GCA_017354595.1 Micromonosporaceae bacterium | reverse complement strand
AGGGGATCGACCCCGACCGGATCACCGCGTATGCGAAGCAGGTCCATGCCCTCGCGCAGCAGGTGGATGGGGCCGTCGGGTCGTTGACCCAGCTGCAGAGCACGGTAGCGACGGCGGTCAGAGACGGTGCCACGGCCGATGCCGCCCGCAGCAAGCTCAACAACGCCATCACCGCGCTGGCGACCGTGTCATCCCACGTGCACGAGTTCGAGGCCGACGTGCAGGAGGCCGCGGCGAAGCTGCGGCAGGCAACGGCCGCGTACAACAACGAAGGCGGCGAGGTACAGCACCGGATCCGGCGGGCGGCCGCCAGCCGGAACGGGGGTCCGCAGGCCAAGACGATGGCCGCCCAGAGCCAGGGCCGAGCCGCACAAGGGGCCGCGCAGAACCAGCCGAATGCCAACCCGCTGGCCGACATCCTCAAGGGCCTGACCAGTTCGGGTAGCGGCTCGTCCGCGCCGGCGTCCACCCCCGCACCGGCGCCGGCAGCGACCACGCCCACGACACCGACCGCGCCGACCACGCCGACCACGCCGACCACGAGCGGCAGCTACCCCTACAGCGGCACCGCGATCGACCCGACCACCGGCCTGCCCGTGCACGGCATCCAGATCTCCTTCCACGCCGATGGCAGCTTCGACGTGACCTCCACCCCCGGAATCGATCCGACCACCGGCCAGCCCACCGACCAGTCCGCCGATGTCACCGTGCTGACCCAGGACCCGAGTACCCACCAGACCGTGAGTCACCGGGTGCACATCGGGGCGGATGGCACGGGTACCGCCCTGTCCTGAGCTGAAGGAGGCGGGCGATGGCAGCCGCCGGCTACGAGTACGACTTCGACCCGGACACGGAGGCCAGCCAGCAGCGGCTTGAAATGATCCAGCGGTCAGTGGACCGGATGGAGGTCATCGGCTACTCCCGCAACCGGGAGCTGACGGTGGTCATGCGGGGCAGCGGCGAGCTGGTACGGGTCCGGTTCGACGACGCCGACCTGTTGCGCCGGCCCGATCCGGAACAGTTGAGCGCGCTGATGGTGGAGGCGGTCAACGACGGCCTGCGCCGCGCCGACGCCGAGCGGGAGAAGCGCTTCGCCCCCCTGCTCGCCGAGGCCGAGGCGCTCTACGCGGAGAGCATGCGGCAGATCGCCGCGGGCTCCTGAGGTGTCCATTATGGACATATTCGGCTGGGTATTTTTGCCGTCCCCGGTGGGATGGACGGAGCTTAGGGTAACCGGCGTGGCCACCGCTGAACCGGCAGGCACGAGTCGAGTCGCGGCGTTGGCCGCGGCGCCCGGCAGGGAATGCCCCAGCGGGTCGATGGATGTGGAGGGGAGACGCTGATGTTGTCGGGAGGAACACCGGTCAGCCTGGCGGACGGCTTTCCCGTCGACAATCCACTGCTGCACGGTCAGACCATGAGCCCGGTGGAGGTCACCGCCGACACGACGCAACGGGTTAACGCGACCTTGCCGCAGATCCAACAGGCGGTGGCCACGATCAATACCCTGGTCAGCCAGACCAAGCAGGCGATCAGCGTGTTCGAGAGCCAGCCGGTGCCGACCAGCGCCTACGGTCAGATCGGCAGCGATCCCGCGACGCAGGCCGCGTCGCTGCAGTCGTTGCTGACCGACTGCCTCAACAAGCTGGCCGACTTCCAGGCGGAGATCAACAACGATATTACGACCGCGACCCAGAAGATGGTCGGTTACGACCAGAGCGCGGGCTCGCAGCTGACCACGCTGACCCGGCAGGCGTGAACGGGTCCGCGGCACCGGCCGTCTGTATGGATGGGAGATCGTGATGGATTGGGGAGCCGGAACCTACGCGGCGGCCGGAGCGCCGATCACCAACCTCGTCAACCTGGTTCAGGGTAGCGACGCGGGGACGGTCAACGGCTTCGGCGCGACTACGGTCGATGCGCTGCGGACCACGCTACAGACGGTGGCCCAGGGGCTACAGGACCAGACCAACTACCTGTTCACCCACTGGCCCACCGGCTCCGCCCCGTCGGCGGCGCAGACCAAGGCGAACACGCTCCAGGCCAGCCTCCAGGCGACGATCGCGGCGCTCCAGCAGTTCTCCAGCCAGACGCAGCAGGCCGGCAACCAGGTACAGAACGCGAACCAGATCATGGCCATCGTGGCCGCCCTCGCCGCGATCATCGCCGCGCTGATCAGCAATCCGTTCACCCGGCCCGCCGGGCAGGCGACCGCGGCCGCTGGCCAGGCGGCCGGGCAGGCGGGGCTGGACGGCGTCTCCGGCAACATGAGCGGCATCGCCAGCGGTACGGGCGGCACCGCGGGCAACGTGGGCAGCATCTTCAGTGCTCTGATGAATGCCTTCAAGAGCAGTGGCAACAGCGGTGGCAGCGCGGCGCCCGCACCGGCCCCCGCACCGGCACCGGCCCCCGCGCCGGTGATCGTCAGCAGCGTGCCGACGACCACCACCGTCCCGGCCAACTACCCGTTCGGGTACCACCCCCCGACGGTCCACGTCCCCGCCCCGGGCGGCACCACGCCGGGCGGTACCACCCCGGGCGGCACCGGTACGAAGGCATGACCTGAAGGAGGCGGGCGGTGGAGCGGGAGGCCGAACAGGTAGCCGCCGCGATCGAGGCGAGCCGGGCGCGGATCCAACAGATCCAGCAGGCCGTGGAGCGGATGGTGGTCACCGGCTACTCGCGCAACCGGGAGCTCTCCGTCCGCGTGCTCGGGACAGGTACCCTGCTCGATGTGAGCTTCGACGACGACGAAGTACTGCGCCGGCCGCGCCCCGAGGTGCTCAGCGCGCTGATAGTCGAGGCGGTCAACGACGGGCTGCACCGGCTGACCGTGGCCAGCCAGGAGCGGTTCGCGCCGTTCATCGAACAGGCCCAGGCGCAGGCCGAGGCGAGCATGAAGCAGCTGTCGGCGAGGTACTGAGTGTCCACTATGGACAGCACGCTGCGCCGGGTGACGGTGGTCGCCCCGCGCGGCCGGATCGACCTGTCGGTACCGGTGCAGAGTTCGGTCGCCGAACTGGTACCGCAGCTGGTGCACATCGCCGCGCAGCGGGAGGCCGTATCGCCGGCCAGCGGCTGGGTGCTCTCCCGGATCGGGACCGGACCGCTGCCCGCGACCACCACCATCGGCAGTGCCGGTGTGGTCGACGGTGACCTGCTCTACCTGAACCCGGCGACCGACGCGCCCGGGCCGATGCTCTTCGACGACGCGGTGGACGCGATCGCCAGCGCCGCGGCGGACCGGCCGGCTGCCTGGCGCCCGGCGGCCG
>JAFMQQ010000099.1 GCA_017354595.1 Micromonosporaceae bacterium | reverse complement strand
GCGGGTCATCGAGCCGCGCGGCGAGCGCCGCCGCCAGGCCGGCCGGATCGCCGACCGGAAACAGCTCGCCGGCCCGGCCGCCGTCCAGTACCCGGCGGAACGCGTCCAGGTCCGAGGCGACCACCGGCGTACCCGCCGCCATCGCCTCGGTGAGGATCATGCCGAACGACTCGCCACCGATGTTCGGCGCCACGTACACGTCGATGCTGCGCAGCATCCGGGCCTTCTCGTCCTCGCTCACCCGACCGAGCCGGGTGATCCGGGAGCGCAGCGCGGCCGGCAGCTCCGGATCGTCCGGTCCGCCCGGGCCGGCGACCAGCAGCCGCAGTCCGGGCCGGTGCTCGGCCAGCCGGGAGAACGCCTCGAGCAGCACCGGGAACCCCTTGCGGGGCTCGGCGTACCGGCCCAGGAAGCCGAGCGAGCCCCCGTCGCCGGGCCAGCCGGGCAGTGGCTGGGCGGTGGCGTACCTCGACAGCGCGACCCCGTTGGGGATCTCCCAGGCGCCGCCGGCCAGGTGCTCCACCTGCACCCGGCGGGCCGAGTCGCTCACCGCGATCCGGGCAGTGATCTTCTCCAGTACCAGCTGCAGCATGCCCTGCGCGGCGAGGATCGCCCGGGACCGGGTCATCGCGGTGTGGAAGGTCGCCACCACCGGGCCGCGGGCGGCCAGCACGGCGAGCATGGACAGGCTCGGGTTGATCGGCTCGTGAACGTGCACCACGTCGAACCGGCCGGCGGACAGCCAGCGGCGGACCCGGGCGGCCGAGATCGGGCCGAACGACAGCCGGGCCACCGAGCCGTTGTACCGCACCGGAACGGCCCGGCCGGCCGAGACCAGGTACCCCGGCAGGTCCGCCTCCTCCCCCGCCGGCGCCAGCACGCTCACCGTGTGGCCGCGGCGGATCAGCGTCTCAGCCAGGTCGCGGATGTGGTTCTGCACGCCACCGGGTACGTCGAAGGAGTACGGGCAGACGATGCCGATCCGCACGCGTCACCTACCGGGTCAATGGGGCCGGTGCGGGGAGGTCGGACAACCAGAGCGGCTGCAACATGTGCCAGTCGGCCGGGTGTGCCGCGATCCCACTTGCCAGGGCATCGGCGATCAGCTGGGTGGTGTACCGCACCCGCTCATCCAGGCTGCCCCTGGCGGGTAGCTCGACCGGACCCAGCAGGGCGCCGTGCGCCCTGCGCGGCCCGTACCACATCGCCATGGCGTACAGCGGCGCGCCGGTCTGCAGGGCGAGCAGGGCCGGCCCGGCCGGCATCCGGGTACGCCCGCCGAAGAAGGTCACCTCCACCCCCCGGGTGGACAGGTCCCGGTCGGCCAGCAGGGCCACCATGCACCCCTGGCGGAGCCGTTCGGTGAGCACCTCCAGCGGCGGTCGGGTACCACCCTTCGCGGGCAGGATCTCCATGCCCAGCTTCTCCCGGTAGGCGACGAAGCGACGGAACAGCGACTCGGGCCGCAACCGTTCCTGTACGGTCACCAGCGACCAGCCGCTGGCAACCGCCCAGGCGCCGGCCGCGTCCCAGTTGCCGGCGTGCGGCAGCGCGACCACGCAACCCCGCCCGGCTTCCAGGTCGGCGTCGATCAGGTGCCGGTTCTCCAGCTCGAAGTCGGTCAGCACCTGCCGCGGCGAACGCGCGGGCAACCGGAACGCCTCCAGGTAATACCGGAGAGTGGAGCGCATGCCCGCCCGTACCAGCTCGGCGAGGTCGGCCTCGGGGAGGTCGGGCCCGACCACGCGGCGCAGGTTGCCGGCCAGCCGTCGCGCCGCCGTGCCGCCACGGCGGGCCACCCGATCGGCGACCACGTTGAAGCCGGCGGCAGCGACCGGTCGGGGCAGCGTGCGGACCAACCGCCAACCGGCCGCGTAGCCCAGGTCGACCAGCCTGCCGCTCACTGGTCCACCCGCCCGGCCCGCTCCGGCCGGGTCTGCTGGTTCCGTTCGGCGACCGCGCGCCGGTCCTGCCGGTACACGGTGGTCATCCGTTGCCCGACGGTGAAGATGGAGACCGCTGCCAGCAGCCACAGCGCCACATCCAGGGCGTACCGCACGCCGAGCCCGGTCAGCAGCGCCCCGATGCCGACCAGCACCAGCCGCTCGGCCCGTTCCGCGATACCCACGTTCGCGGTCATGCCCAGACTCTCCGCACGCGCCTTCGCGTACGAAATGATCTGCCCGGTGACCAGACAGATCAGGGCCGCCGCCGCGGCCAGGTGCCGGCCCTGGGTGCCCAGCCAGTAGACGACGGAGCCGAATACCGCACCGTCCGCGATCCGGTCCATTGTGGAGTCGAGGAAGGCGCCGAACTTGCCGGCCCGCCCACGTTGCCGCGCCATCGAGCCGTCGACCATGTCGGTGAACGCGAGCACGGTGATGATCAGTGACGCCCAGACCAGGTGCCCGCGCGCGGCCAGGCCGATCGCGGTGGCGACGATGGCGACCGTACCGGCGACCGTCACCGCGTCGGGTGACACGCCAGCACGCAGCAGCGCGCGGGCGATCGGGTCGAATACCCGGGTCAGGCCGGCACGACCGAACACGCTGAAGATCTTCGCCATGGCGCTCTCACCATAACGGGGCGGAAAGGGGGCGGCACACCGGCTTGCCTGCTAGAGATACTGGCCGATGTACCCGATGTTGATCATGGAGGATCGCGGGTAGATCGGCCAACGTCTCTACGTTCCTGGGGTTGTGCCGGGCGGGCAAGGGGTGTGAGATCGCAACGAGAAGGTAACGCGCCGTTGGTTTTGGCGGGAACTGCGGATGGCGGAACCAGTGGTGGGCCGCCCGGTGGCGCGTTACGCGGCAGCAGCCTAGGAGGTAGGCCATGGCGCAGAAAGCCCAGGAGAAAGGGGTCACCGGCCCGGCGCCGGTGGTGGACGATCCCGGCAGGGTACGCAACGTGGTGTTCGTCGGGCACTCCGGAGCCGGCAAGACGACTCTGGTCGAGGCGCTGCTTGCGGCGACCGGGACGATCGGCCGGGCCGGCTCGGTCGGCGATGGCACCACGGTCAGCGACTACGATCCGGCCGCGCAACGCCAGCAGCGCTCGGTGAGCCTGGCCTGCGCGCCCGTTCTGCACAACGGGATCAAGGTCAACCTCCTGGATACCCCCGGATACGCGGACTTCGTCGGCGAGCTGCGTGCCGGTCTGCGCGCCGCCGACGCCGCGCTGTTCGTGGTCTCGGCGGTGGACGGGATGGACGCGGCCACCGCCGCGCTCTGGGAGGAGTGCGCCGCGGTCGGCATGCCCCGGGCGGTCGCGGTGACCCGGCTGGACCACCAGCGCGCCGACTTCGAGGAGACGGTCGCAGAATGCCGGCGGGTCTTCGGCGACAACGCCGTCCCCCTCTACCTCCCGCTGCACGGCGACGACGGGCAGTCGGTGGTGGGTCTGATCGGCCTGATCTCGCAGCGCGTCTTCGACTACTCGTCGGCGTCAGCGAACGGCGCGGCGGCGGTACGCGACCCCGAGCCGCAGCACCTGGACGCGATCGCCGATCCGCGCAGCCAGCTGCTGGAAGGGATCATCGCGGAGAGCGAGGACGAGTCCCTGATGGACCGGTACCTCGGCGGCGAACAGATCGAGGCCGAGGCGATCATCTCCGACCTCGAGACGGCGGTGGCACGGGCCAGCTTCCACCCGGTCATCCCCGTCTGCGCCGAGACCAGGGTCGGCCTGGACGCGTTGCTGGAGGTGCTCACCAGCGCCTTCCCGTCGCCTACCGAGCACGGGCTGCCCGCGGTACAGGGGGCGGACGGCTCGCCCCGGGACCCACTGCGCTGCGACCCGAACGGGCCGCTGGTCGCCGAGGTGGTCAAGACGACGATCGACCCGTACGTCGGCCGGGTGTCACTGGTGCGGGTCTTCTCCGGCACGCTGAAGCCGGAGACCAGCGTGCACATCGCCGGCCACGGCCTGGCCGAGCGCGGGCACGCCGACCACGACGCCGACGAGCGCATCGCCCACCTCTACTCGCCGCTGGGCTCGGCGCTGCGCGAGGTGCCGCAGGTCGTCGCCGGTGACATCTGCGCGATCACCAAGTCGAACACCGCGGAGACCGGCGACACCATCTCGGCCAAGGAGAACCCGCTGCTGGTCGGCGCCTGGGAGATGCCTGAACCGCTGCTGCCGGTGGCGATCGTGGCCAAGACCCGGTCGGACGAGGACGCGCTGGCCAAGAACCTCAGCCGGCTGGTCGCCGGCGATCCGACGCTGCGCCTGGAGCGCAACCCGGAGACCCACCAGCTGGTGCTGTGGTGCATGGGCGAGGCGCATGCCGACGTGGTACTGGACCGGCTCCGCTCCGGAGGGGTCGACCTGGACACCGAGCCGGTGCGGGTGAACCTGCGGGAGACCTTCGGGGCTAGCTCGAAGGGGCACGGCCGGCACGTGAAGCAGTCCGGCGGGCATGGCCAGTACGCCGTCTGCGACATCGAGGTGGAGCCGCTGCCGCGCGGAAGTGGCTTCGAGTTCGTGGACAAGGTGGTCGGCGGGGCGGTGCCGAACAACTACATCCCGAGCGTGGAGAAGGGCGTCCGGGCGCAGATGGAGCGCGGGATCGTCGCCGGGTACCCGGTGGTCGACCTGCGGGTGACGCTGTTCGACGGCAAGGCGCACAGCGTCGACTCCTCGGACGCCGCCTTCCAGACCGCCGGCAGCATGGCCCTGAAGGAGGCCGCGGAGAAGGGGCAGATGATCCTGCTGGAGCCGGTCGACGAGGTGGAGATCCGGGTGCCGGACGGGTTCGTCGGGGCGGTGATGAGCGATCTCTCCGGCCGGCGCGGGCGGGTACAGGGCACCGAATCCGACCCGGCCGGCGCGGAGAAGACACTGGTTCACGCGGAGGTACCCGCGACCGAGCTGGTCCGCTACGCGGTCGAGCTGCGCGCGATGACCTCGGGTACGGGCACCTTCCGGCGCACCTTCGCCCGCTACGACCCGATGCCGAGCCACCTGGCCGAGCAGGTCAAGAAGGAGCACGCCAACGGGTGAGGCGCACAGCCTCGCTGCGCGCCTGCGACGCAAGCCGGCGGCTACCGGCCGAGCAGCCTCTCCACTTCGGCGAGCTGGTCGGCCGGCAGCGGCCCGTGCGCGATCGCACCGGCGTTCTCCTCCAGCTGGGCGACGGTACGGATGCCCGGGATCGGTACGGTCCGCCGGCTGCGCGCCCACAGCCAACCCAGCGCGCCCTGGGCGAGGGTACGGCCACCGCTGCGCAGGATCTCGCGTACCGCCGCCACCCGGTCCAGCCACTCCGGTGCCGGGCGCCCGTCCCGGTAGAAGTCCATCCAGTCCGGTGCGATGCCCCGTACGTCGTCCGCACCGAGCCGGCTGTCCACTGTGTACTTTCCGGTCAGCAGGCCCATCGCGAGCGGGCCGCGGTTGATGCTGGCCAGGTCGAGCTGTTCGCAGACGCCCAGCACGCCCGGCGAGTCGTGCAGCACCGAGAAGTCATGCTGGATGGCGGTCGCGTGCCCACCCGCCCCGGCGAAGGCGCTGGCCCGCTCGGGGAAGTCGGTACTCCACCCGTACGCCCGGATCAGTCCCTCGGTGACCAGCTCCTCCAGCACCGGTACCAGGTCCAGCGCCTGCGCGGTCGGCAGGTCGTTGATGTGCAGCTGGTACAGGTCGATCCGGTCGGTGTCCAATCTGGACAGTGACGCGCGTACGGCCCGCCGCAGGTGCTCCGGCGTGCTGTCGACGCCAATGTTCTGGCGGGATGCCTCGTCGAACAGGTTGCCGAACTTGGTGGCGATCACCACCTCGTCCCGCCGGCCGGAAAGCCCCCGGGCCAGCACCCGCTCGCTGTGCCCGGCGCCGTACACGTCGGCGGTGTCGAAGAAGGTGACGCCGAGCTCGAGGGCGCGACGGATCGCCCGCACCGATTCCTCGTCGTCCACCTCGCCCCAGCCCAGCGGCTGGCTGCCGGCGTAGAACGGGCCACCGATCGCCCAGCACCCCATGCCGAGCGCGCTGACCTGGATGCCGCTGCGGCCGAGGATCCTTGTGCGCGTGGTCTGTGTGGTCGTCATGAGGACGACCGTGCCACCTCGAGTGGGCTCGATGGCAAGGCCCCGGGGTCGGCGGCGGATGGCTTACGGGCCGGATCCACCAGCGACGCGAGCGCGGAGATCACGCTCATCGCGGCGGCCGTGATGAAGACCACCACCAGCCCGTGATGGAACGGCCCGGAGATCAGGCCGGGGAAGAACTGTTTGCCGGTGAGGGTGGCCGCGTTGCCCGCTGGCAGGTGGGCGAGCACCCCGCTCGAGCGCAGCAGTGTGCCCAGCGGGTTGTACCCGAGGAAGGCGGCGAAGAGGCTACCCACCGGGGGCAGGTTGCCGACCGCCGCCGCCACCGGCCCCGGTACGCCCTGCTGCTCGAGTCCGGCGGTCAGGGTGTGCGGCAAGGTCGCCGCCAGCCCGACAATCATCAGGGAGAAGAAGACGCCGATCGAGAGCGCCGAACCGGAGTTGAAGAACGTGCCGCGCATCCCGGCCGCCGCGCCGCGGTGGCGGGCCGGCACCGAACCCATCACCGCGGAGGTGTTGGGCGAGGCGAACATGCCGGAGCCGATCCCGTTGACGGCGGTGAGCACAGCGAACAGCCAGTACGGGAAGTCCACCGGCAGCACCATCAGGCCGAGGAAGCTGGCCGCGACGACCAGCGCGCCGCCGACCGCGAACAGCCGGTGCCCGAACCGGTCGGAGAGGGCGCCACTGACCGGGCCGGCGAGCAGGAAGCCGCCGGTCAACGGCAGCAGGTAGATGCCCGCCCACAGCGGCGTCTGGGCATAGTCGTACCCGTGCAGCGGCAACCAGATGCCCTGCAGCCAGATGATCAGCATGAACTGCATACCGCCGCGGGAGATCGAGGCGAGCAGGCCGGCCAGATTGGCGAAGCTGAAGGTGGGGTTCCTGAACAACCCCAGCCGGAACATCGGCTCCGGCACCAGGATCTCGATGACGCAGAAGACAGCCAGCAGCACGACGCCGCCGATCAGCCCGGCGAGCACCCACGGGTTGGTCCAGCCGGTGGTGTGCCCGCCGTAGGGCTGGATGCCGTAGGTGATCGCGATCAGCATCACCGAGAGACCGACGGCGAAGGTGATGTTTCCGGGCCAGTCCAGCCGGCCCTTGTTGCGCAGACCAAGTTCGTGCAGGGACAGGTAGGACCAGATCGTGCCGGCGATCCCGATCGGTACGCTCACGAAGAAGACCACGCGCCAGTTCCACTCGGCGAGCACGCCGCCGAGCACCAGCCCGAGGAAGGAGCCGGCGATCGCGGCTACCTGGTTGATGCCCAGCGCCATGCCGCGCTGCCGGGCCGGGAACGCGTCGGTCAGGATCGCGGTGGAGTTGGCGAAGATCATCGCGCCACCCACCGCCTGTACCACCCGCCAGCCGATCAGCCACAGCGCACCCGGACCCTGCTGCAACGGATCGAAGGCGAGCGCGATCGAGGCCACGGTGAAGACCACGAAGCCGAGGTTGTACAGCTTGACCCGGCCGTACATGTCGCCGAGCCGACCCAGCGCGACCACGAGCACCGCTGACACCAGCAGGAAGCCCATCAGGATCCACAGCAGGTAGGTGAAGTTCCCCGCACCCAGTGGGTCGAGGTGGATGCCGTTGAAGATCGCCGGCAGCGAGATGATCACGATCGACGCGTTGACCGTGGCGAGCAGCATGCCCACCGTCGTATTGGACAGGGCCACCCATTTGTACCGCGGGTGGTCACGGTCGAAGCGCACGCTGGTCCGGGTCCGGGGTTCCGTCACCTGACAGAGGTTAGTTCGCACGCGCTAAGTAATCGAGAAATCGACGTTACGAGTGGTCGCCATCACGGGTCGGCTCCTGCCAGGCCTTGCCGAGCAGATCCCGGGTATCGGCGAGCAACTGCGGCAGTACCTTCGTCTTTCCGACCACCGGCATGAAGTTGGTGTCCCCGCCCCACCGGGGCACCACGTGCTGGTGCAGGTGCGCGGCGATCCCGGCGCCGGCCACGGCGCCCTGGTTCATGCCGATGTTGAACCCGTGCGCGCCGCTGACCGATCGGATCACCCGCATCGCGGTGCGGGTGAACTCGGCCAGCTCCACCAACTCCGGCGAGGTCAGATCGGTGTAGTCGGCCAGGTGGCGGTACGGGCAGATAAGCAGGTGCCCCGAGTTGTACGGGTACCGGTTGAGCACCGCGTACACGGTCTCGCCGCGGGCGACCACCAGACCCTGCTCCGGCGGTTGCCCCGGCGCGAGGCAGAACGGGCAGCCGCTGGGCGCCTCGTAGCCCTCGGCCGGCCGGTCCGAGCCGGAGACGTACGCCATCCGGTGCGGCGTCCACAGGCGCGCCCAACCGTCCGGTACGCCCGGGAACCCGTCTTCGGCCACCCGGCGATCCTACGGCGATCGCGGGCACCGGGCCGCGGCACCTTATCCCGGCGCGGACCGGATCGTCGAGCGACTACCATCGCAGCGGGCCGCAAAGAGGCCGGTCCACACCGTCACACCGATCCGAGGAGCCCGTCGTGTCCGCATCCCGCACCGCCGTCGCCGCCGACCACCGCGTCGTGGTTCCGGCCGGGACGACGGCCGCCGACGCGGTGAAGG
>JAFMQQ010000522.1 GCA_017354595.1 Micromonosporaceae bacterium | reverse complement strand
TGTCCACTCTGCTCGGCGACGCCGCGTCGAAGTCGGGGAAGGGCGCGGCCTTCCTGGAACCCGGGCTGAAGTACGGCAAGAACTTCGCCGCGTCCGGTACCCAGACACTGGTCAGCAAGCTGGACCTGATCTCGCTCGGCGCCGCGCTGGTGCTCGGTACCGCCGGCCTGCCGCACATCCTGATGCGCTTCTACACGGTGCCCAACGCCAAGTCGGCCCGGCGCAGCGTGGTCTGGGCGATCGGCATCATCGGCGTCTTCTACCTGATCACTCTGGCGCTCGGCTTCGGCGCCGCGGCTCTGGTCGGCAGCAAGGCGATCGCCGAGCAGGACGCGGCCGGCAACACCGCCGCCCCGCAGCTGGCGCTGGCACTGGGTACCAGGTACCTCGGCGGCTCCAACGGCGGTGCGGTACTGCTCGCGGTCATCGCCGCGGTCGCCTTCGCCACCATCCTCGCCGTGGTTGCCGGACTCACCCTGGCCTCCTCTTCGAGCGTCGCGCATGACCTGTACGCGAACGTGCTGCGCCCGGGCGCGAGCAGCGAGCGGGACGAGGTGAACGTGGCCCGGTACGCGGCCTTCGTCATCGGCGCGGTCGCCATCGTGCTCGGTGTCTTCGCCCGCGGCCTGAACGTCGCGTTCCTGGTGGCGGTAGCGTTCGCGATCGCCGCCTCGGCGAATCTGCCGGCGTTGCTGTTCTCGCTGTTCTGGAGCCGGTTCAACACCAGGGGAGCGGTCTGGGGCATCTACGGCGGGCTGATCTCGGCGGTGCTGGTGGTGCTGCTCTCGCCGATCTGTTGGGGCGGCTCCAGCGGCGCGCTCCCGGCCGCGACGCTGAGCGCGGCACAGGCGGCGGACTGCGGGGTGCCGCAGACCTCCAAGGCGGTCAACAACGCGACGGCGCTGTTCAGCTGTACCACCGCCGCACCGATACCGTTCAGCAACCCGGGCATCATCTCGATCCCGCTCGGCTTCCTGCTCGCGTTCGTCGGTACGGTCACCTCGCGCGAGGCGAACCGGGAGAAGTTCGCCGAACTCGAGGTACGTTCGCTCACCGGTGCCGGGGCCCACTGAGTCCCGACCTGACCTGCACGTTCCGGGCCCCGTCCGCAGTCCGACCTACTGGGCGAAGGGCGGGACCCGGACCGTTAGGGTTGGCTCATGACAGTGGCGCAGCGGTACGGACACGGTCACCGGATTCTGGTGACGGGTGGGGCGGGCTTCGTCGGTTCACACCTGGTCGACCAGCTGGTCGAGCGCGGCGCCACGGTCATCGTGATCGACAACTTCAGTACCGGTAGCAAGGAGAACGTCGCACACCTCGCCGACCACCCGCGCTTCGGGCTGGTTGTCGCGGACGTGAGCGACGGACTGCCACCGCACGAGCCGGCGCTCGCCGCGCCGTTCCACGCGATCCTGCACCTGGCCTCGCCGGCCAGTCCCACCGACTTCACCGTGCTGCCGGTGGAGATCCTCCGGGTCGGCTCGGCCGGGACACTGCACCTGCTGGACCGGGCGCAGGCCGACGGCGCGCGCTTCCTGCTCGCGTCGACCTCGGAGGTGTACGGCGACCCGCTGGTCCACCCGCAGCCGGAGACCTACTGGGGAAACGTCAACCCCAACGGTGTGCGGTCGGTGTACGACGAGGCGAAGCGGTTCGCCGAGGCGGCCACCATGGCGTACCACCGGTCGCGGGGAGTGGATGTGGCGATCGCGCGCATCTTCAACACCTACGGGCCATCGATGCGAGTCGATGACGGTCGGGCCGTACCCACCTTCATCGCCCAGGCCCTGCGGGGTGAGCCGGTGACCGTACACGGCACCGGCGCCCAGACCCGGTCGCTGTGCTACGTCGACGACCTGGTCCGGGCGCTGCTCGCGCTGCTGGACTCCACCGAGACCGGTCCGATCAACTGCGGCACCGAGCACGAGATATCCATGAGCGACCTGGCCGAGATGGTGGTCGCGCTCACCGGGTCCGGCTCGCCGGTGACGTACCTCACCCGGGGCGAGGACGACCCGGAGCGGCGCCGGCCCGACCTCACCCTGGCCCGCACCAGGCTCGGCTACGAGCCGCTGGTCGGCCCGGAAGAGGGACTACGCCGGACGATCGAGTACTTCCGCGCCCATATCGGCGCCGGTGCCGCCAGCGCCGGCTGAGCACCGGCAGCGGGTAAACCCATCCCGGCTGAGTCCCGTGGTCGTGCCGTTTTCCGGCGCCGATGGGCAGGCCGCCTGGTACCGGGTACGTACGCTGGGACGCATGGCCGCTTCCACCTCTTCCGCCGGCCGGGCACAGGTTCCCGGCGCCATCCCGCCACCCGAGGGACGGGTCGCGGGACGCGCCACCGTGCCGGTGGCGGGAGACGGCGGGGGCTCCTACGGTCCGCCTCCCGGCGGCGGTCGCCGCTCCGGCACCGCCTACAGCGGCAAGCGCCGCCCCCGCTGGGGCCGGATCGCGATGGTGGTCACCCTGGCACTGGCGGTGCTGGTGGGCGCCGGCGGCTTCTTCGGCTACCTGTACGTACACAAGCTGGACAACCAGGTGCCGCGGATCGACCCGTTCGCGCAGATCAACATCGCCCGGCCGGACAAGGTGGCGCCCGGCGCGACCAACATCCTGCTGCTGGGCAGCGACTCGCGCGACCCGGGGAACACCGCCAACAGCCGCACCGACACGATCATCCTGATGCATATCCAGGCGGACCATAAGAAGGCGTACCTGATCTCGATCCCGCGTGACTCGTACGTCTACATCCCCAAGAGCCCGACCAACTCGAAGCTCGGTGACCGCAAGGCGAAGATCAACTCGGCCTACTCCTGGGGCGGCGCGGCGCTGACCGTGGAGGCGGTCGAGTCGCTGACCAAGGTCCGCATCGACCACGTCGTCATGATTGACTTCGCCGGCTTCAAACAGGTGACCGACGCGCTCGGTGGTGTGGACCTGTACATCGACAAGACGATCACCTCGATCCATACCCACAAGAAATTCACCAAGGGCACCATGCACCTCACCGGCTCGCAGGCGCTGGACTACGTCCGGCAGCGGTACCAGTTCGCAGACGGTGACCTCAGCCGGGCCAGGCACCAGCAGGAGTTCATGAAGGCGATCATGGACAAGGCGTCCAGCAGCGGCACGCTGACCAACCCGAGCCGGCTCAACGCCTTCCTGCAGTCGGTGACCAAGGCGATCACAGTGGACAAGGACTTCTCGCTGACCGGTTTTGCACTGGAGTTCCATAGCCTGAAGGGCAGTGACCTGACCTTCATGACCGC
>JAFMQQ010000521.1 GCA_017354595.1 Micromonosporaceae bacterium | reverse complement strand
TCCGCGAGGTGGTCGCCCAGTGCCGGCGGCCCGCGCTGCTCTTCTCCGGCGGCAAGGACTCGATCGTGATGCTGCACCTGGCCCGCAAGGCGATGGCCCCGGCCCGGCTCGGCTTCCCGGTGTTGCATGTGGACACTGGGCACAACTTCCCCGAGGTGCTGGCGTACCGGGACCAGCGGGTCGCCGAGCTGGGTGTGCAACTGGTCGTGGCGTCGGTACCGGAGGCGATCCGGGCCGGCCGGGTGACCGAGCCGCCCGACGGTACCCGCAACCGGATCCAGACGCCGGTACTGCTGGAGGCGGTGGACAAGCACCAGTTCGACGCGCTGTTCGGCGGCGCCCGGCGGGACGAGGAGAAGGCGCGGGCCAAGGAACGGGTCTTCTCCTTCCGCGACGAGTTCGGCCAGTGGGATCCGAGGAACCAGCGCCCCGAGCTGTGGAGCCTGTTCAACGGGCGGGTGCACCCGGGCGAGTCGATCCGGGCGTTCCCGCTCTCCAACTGGACCGAGCTGGACATCTGGCACTACATCGCGGCACAGCGGATCCGGCTGCCCGGCATCTACTTCGCGCACGAGCGGCTGGTGGTGCAGCGGCGCGGGATGCTCTTCGCGGTCAACGAATACCTTCCGGCCCGGGCCGGCGAGACGCCATTGCCCGCCCGGGTCCGGTACCGGACGGTGGGCGACGCATCCTGCACCGCGGCGGTACGGTCGGATGCCGACACGGTGGAGAAGGTGATCGCCGAAGTCGCCGCCACCCGGATCACCGAACGCGGCGCGACCCGTGGCGACGACCGGGTATCCGAGGCGGCGATGGAGGACCGCAAGCGGGAAGGCTACTTCTGAGCCGTACGCACGGTGGGTCCACTCAGGACAGAGGTGTCCTCGGCCGCGTCACTGCCCGCCGGCGGGTCGGCCGCCTCGCCGCGGGCGGGCAGCCGGCCGGTGGTCAGCAGCAGCAGGAGATACACCACCGCGAGCGGTACCACGTGCATGATCATGCGGTTGAGGGAATCCGCGTCGCCGACCCGGTACGCCCCCTCCCGCACATAGGCGAGTACCAGGACGAGTGGCACGAAGGTCGTCAACGGGAACCGCAGGTGCGCCTGGTACGGGATGCGCAGCAGCAGCATCGCCACCAGCAGCAGCACGCAGAGCAGCACCACGAACAGGCCCCAGGCGCCGGTACCCCGGATCTGGTTGATGTAGGTCGCCCGGGCGCTGCGGTAGAGCACACCCGGCCCGCGCACCGTGTAGGCCAGCAACACCAGCCACAGCAACGCCTCCGCCGCCCAGAGCAGGTGGTCCGCGTGGCGGTGTACGAAACCCAGGCGCAGCAACGGCACCGCGGCCAGCGCCAGAACGCCGAGCAGCGCCGGCCCGGCGACCGACACCGGGATGGCGGTACCCCGGTCGTGGAACAGCCACGCCTGGAATCCCGCGAAGAGCGCGACCGAGCCGCCGAGCGTGGCCAGCAGCACCATCCGGTGACGCCGGTCAATGCGCCGGGAGAGTACGGTCGGCAGCGCGAGCAGTACCGCGAGCAGCGCGCCCTCCGGCCGGCTGATCACCAGCGCCGGTACCGCGATCAGCTGTAGCGCCATCAGCGCCGGGCGCGGCGCCTCCTCCCAGACCGCCAGCAGCCATCCACCGGCACCGATGAGTACGAACAGCGCGGCGACGAGCAGGTGCGCGTTGAGGTAGAAGGCGTTGTACACCACCCGGTCGTTCGTCAGCAGCAGCAGCATCGCCAGCGCGATCAGTGCGTTGCTCCACCGGGCGGCCGGGGTGCGCCCGCCCGCCGCGCGGATGCCGGCCCGCAGCAACCACACCATCGCGGCGAGCAGGGCGATGAACAGCAGCGGGGTGATCGAGCGCAGGTAGAAGTCACCGGAGAGGTTCGCCGCAGCGTGCAGCAGCGGTACACCCAACACCCGTTCCACCACCAGATCGGTGGAGGCGGTGGAGCGGTACCCGCCCTCCGCCAGCAGCCGCCCGGCCTTCAGGTAGTCGAGGCTGTCCATGTTCCACTTGACCAGATTCGCCGCCCGCAGTACCGGCACCGCCACCGCCAGCAGCACCACGGTGGTGATTGTCGCCGGTACCGGTATCCGGAGATCGTGGCCGCGCCGCCACCGCAACACACACCACGCCAGCGGAAGCACCACGATGGCCGCCAGAGTGAGCACCGGAGTCGTCGGCGCCCCGGTGACCAGTTGCAGGAAGCCGACATCCAGCAGCAGGCAGGCGCCGGCGAGGAAGCCGAGCGGCGGCAGCGCCCAGCCGGACAGACCGAGCGCGCGCAGCAACGCGCAGCCGCCGGCGAAGACGGCCAGCACCGTCGCCAGTTCCGCGATCATGCGTGGAGGCTTTCCCGCAGCGCCGGCGGCAGCAGCTTCGTCTCCACCAGCAGATCCTGGTACGGGAACTGCTCGCGCGGGTGCGCCCAGCGGATGAGTGCGAACTCGCGCACCGAACCCGTGCTGCTGGGTCCCTCCGCGGTCGCGGTGGAGTAGAGGTAGGTGGCCGGGTTGCCGTGGTTGGCCGGCATGGTGGCCGGGTCCACCGCGAGTACCCAGGCGGCGCTGTGCGGGCCGACGGCGTCGATGGCGATGTCCGGCGCGCCACCGAATCCGGTGGCGAGGATCTCGTCCGGTTGCGGATCGAAGCCGGGCCCGGCCGCTGCCGGCGACGGTACCCAGGTGACGCTGCTGGCCCGGCCGAAGACCCGCAGCCGGGTGACGACCTCGTTGGCCTCGGCCGGACTGGCCTGGTACCGGCTCGGCGTGGGGATGACGATCCGGGCGCCGGGGGCGACCGTACCGAGCGCGAGGTACAGACCGTACCGCTGCCGGCACCAGGCGCAGGTGCTGTACGCGATCGAGCCGAGGTCCGAGCTGTTGTACCGGTCGGCCGCCCGCATCTCCGGGAACCGCTGCCGCTCGATCCCGCGGAACTGCCCGAGGTTGACCAGGACCACGACCGCCAGGAGCGCGGCGACGATGCCGAACCGGTACCGGGCCACCGCCCGACCGAGCCGGCTGTGCCGCAGCCGGGCCGGTGTAACTGGTGTAAGGCGGGCACCACGTGTCACTGCGGCATTGTGCCACGGCTGGGGGTGAGCCCGGCTGATGGCTACCCTGCACTCATTGACGTTGGTACGCCGGACCCGCCCGGCGGTGGGCGCAGCGCCCCAGCCGCCCGGCCGGTCGCTGCCCCCGCCTCGCCACCCGCCCCCGCCTCGCCAACCGCCCCCGCCTCGCCACCCCCCGCCTGGTCGGC
>JAFMQQ010000098.1 GCA_017354595.1 Micromonosporaceae bacterium | reverse complement strand
GAGTGCCGATCGTGGGTACCAGTCCGGACTCCATCCACCTCGCCGAGGAGCGCGGCTCATTCGGCGAGCTGCTGCGTACCGCCGGGCTGCCCGCCCCGGCGTACGGCACCGCGACCAGCTACCCGGAGGCGAAGCGGATCGCCGAGCAGATCGGGTACCCGGTGCTGGTACGCCCCAGCTACGTGCTCGGCGGCCGCGGCATGGAGATCGTGTACGACGACCGGACGCTGCGCGACTACATCCAGCGCGCCACCGACATCTCCCCGGAACATCCGGTGCTGGTGGACCGGTTCCTGGACGACGCGATCGAGATCGACGTGGATGCCCTCTGCGATGCCACCGGAGAGGTGTACCTCGGCGGTGTGATGGAACACATCGAGGAGGCGGGTATCCACAGTGGAGACTCCGCCTGCGCGCTGCCACCGATCACCCTCGGCGCGGTGGACCTGGCCGCGGTGCGCCGGTACACCGAGGCGATCGCCCGCGGCATCGGCGTGCGGGGGCTGCTCAACGTCCAGTACGCGCTGAAGGACGAGACGCTGTACGTGCTGGAGGCGAACCCGCGGGCCAGCCGTACCGTGCCTTTCGTCTCGAAAGCGACCGCGGTGCCACTGGCCAAGGCGGCCGCCCGGGTGATGCTCGGCGCGACCATCGCGCAGCTGCGCGAGGAGGGCATCCTGGCACCCGCCGGCGATGGCGGGGTACCGGCGCCGGACGCGCCGATCGCCGTCAAGGAGGCGGTACTGCCCTTCAAGCGGTTCCGTACCCGCGCCGGCAAGGGCGTGGACACCCTGCTCGGCCCGGAGATGAAATCCACCGGCGAGGTGATGGGCATCGATGCGTCCTTCGGCCATGCGTTCGCCAAGTCGCAGACCGCGGCGTACGGCACCCTGCCGACCAGTGGCCGGATCCTGGTCACCGTCGCCAACCGGGACAAGCGCGGGATGATCTTCCCGATCAAGCGCCTCGCCGATCTGGGTTTCCAGATCGTGGCGACCGCCGGTACCGGCGCCGTGCTGCGCCGGTACGGGGTGGAGTGCGACATCGTCGCCAAGCACTTCGAGTCCACTGGGGACGGTCGGGGCGGGGATCGGCGCACCGCGGTGAGCCTGATCGAGTCGGGCGAGGTGGACCTGGTGATCACGACGCCGCAGGGCGCCGGCGGCCGGCGGGACGGGTACGAGATCCGCAGCGCGGCGGTCGGCCACGACATCCCGTGCGTGACCACGGTACCCGGTGCCTCGGCCGCGGTGATGGGGATCGAGGCGCTGCTTCGCGGCGAGATGTCGGTACGCCCGCTGCAGTCCTACCACGCGGCCCTGCGGCCGGTCGCGCCGTGATCTACCAGAAGCTCGCGCGTCCGGTGCTGTTCCGGCTCGGCGGTGGGGACGCGGAACGGGCGCACCAGGCGAGCCTGCGCGTTCTGGCTGGCGCGACACCCGTGCTGCGCCGCAAGCCGGTCTACTCGCCGCCGGGGGCGGCCCGCGAGGTCTTCGGTATCCGCTTCCCCAACCCGGTCGGCCTGGCGGCCGGGATGGACAAGGACGGCGTCGCGCTGGACGCCTGGCCCGCGCTCGGCTTCGGCTTCGTCGAGGTCGGTACCGTCACCCGGTACCCGCAGCCGGGCAACCCGCGCCCCCGGCTGTTCCGGCTGCCCGAGCGCGAAGCGCTGGTGAACCGGATGGGCTTCAACAACGCCGGGGCCGCCGCGCTCGCGCAACGGCTGGCGCAGCAGCGGCGGCGTGGCCCGCGGCGGGTACCGCTCGGGGTGAGCATCGGCAAGTCCAAGGTGACACCGATCGAGGAGGCGGCGCCGGACTACCTCGAATCGCTACGGCTGCTGCGCGGCCACGCGGACTACGTCGCCATCAACGTCAGCTCGCCCAACACGCCCGGGCTGCGCGGCCTGCAGGACCGGCCGGCGCTGACCGGGCTGCTGCGGGCGCTGCGTTGCGAGGCGGGCGGTACGCCGCTGCTGGTGAAGATCGCGCCCGACCTGACCGACCGGGCGATCGCCGAGGCGGTCGAGGTCTGCGAGCAGATCGGGGTGGCCGGCATCATCGCCACCAATACCACCGTCACGCCCGAGGGCGGGCTCTCCGGCCGGCCGCTGGCGCAGCGCAGCCACGAGGTGGTCGCCTTCATCGGCAAGCAGACCGCGCTACCGGTGGTCGCGGTGGGCGGCATCATGGCGGCCGATGACGCGCGCCGGCTCTTCGACGCGGGCGCCAGCCTGGTCCAGTTGCTCACCGGATTGGTCTACAAGGGACCGTCACTGGTCCGGGCGGTGGCCCGTGGACGTTGATCAGCTGCTCGCGCTGGACCGGGCGCACGTCTGGCACCCGTACGCGGCGATGCCCGGCCAGCACGAGCCACTGGTGGTCGAGTCCGCCTCCGGTGTCCGGCTGCGCATCGCCTCTGGTGCTGTGGCCGGCGGGCGCGAGCTGATCGACGCCATGTCCTCCTGGTGGGCCGCCATCCACGGGTACCGGCACCCGGTGCTGGACGCCGCGGTGCGCGACCAGCTGGGCCGGATGAGCCACGTGATGTTCGGCGGGCTGACCCACGAGCCGGCGGTACGGTTGGCCAGCACGCTGTCCCGGCTGACCGGCCTGGAGCACGTGTTCCTGTGCGACTCCGGCTCGGTCAGCATCGAGGTGGCCGCCAAGATGTGCCTGCAGTACTGGCGGTCGGCCGGCCGGCCGGGCAAGTGCCGGCTGCTCACCTGGCGCGGCGGGTACCACGGCGACACGCTGCACCCGATGAGCGTGTGCGATCCAGAGGGTGGCATGCACCGGGCCTGGGTCGGGGTGCTGCCCGAGCAGGTCTTCGTACCGGCACCGCCGGCCGGCTTCGCCGCTCCGCTCGACCAGTCCTATCTGGACACCGTCGAGTCCACTATGGAGCGCCACGCGGACGAGCTGGCCGCGGTGATCGTGGAGCCGGTGGTGCAGGGGGCGGGTGGGATGCGCTTCCACAATCCCGGGTACCTGCGGGTGCTGCGGGAGCTCTGCGACCGGTACCAGATATTGTTGATCTTCGACGAGATCGCCACCGGCTTCGGCCGCACCGGTGCCTTCTTCGCCAAGGACCACGCCGGCGTGACGCCGGATGTGCTCTGCCTCGGGAAGGCGCTCACCGGCGGGTACCTGTCGCTGGCCGCGGCGCTGTGCACCGCCCGGGTCGCCGCCGGGATAGCCCAGGGGGGGCTGCCGGTGCTGGCACACGGGCCGACCTTTATGGGCAACCCGCTGGCCTGTGCGGTGGCGAACGCGTCGGTCGAGCTGGCGATGAGCTGCGCGCCGGAGGTGGCCCGGATCGAGGCGGGGCTGGCGGCCGGGCTGAAGGCCGCCGCCGACGTACCCGGCGTGGCGGACGTGCGGGTGCTGGGCGCGATCGGCGTGGTGCAACTCGACCACGAGGTGGACCTGGCCGCGGCGACCGCGGCCGCGGTGCGGTGCGGGGTGTGGCTGCGCCCGTTCCGCGACCTGGTGTACGCGATGCCGCCGTACCCGACCGGTGATGAGGACCTGGCCAGGATCACCGAGGCGATCCTCGCCGCCGCCTCGACCGGATGACCGGCGGGGGCGGCTGCCGGCCGCGGCCTCGACGGGAGGAAGCGTCTCAAGCGGAGCGAGGGATAGGGGAGCGAGATGGAGACCTTCGGCGAACGGCTTGTGGCGGCCACAGAGCGGCGCGGCCGACTCTGTGTAGGGCTCGACCCACACCCCGAGCTGCTGGCCGCCTGGGGGCTGCCTGACAGCCCGCACGGGCTGGCCAGCTTCTGCGAGGGGGTGGTCGCGGCGCTCGCCGACCGGGTCGCGGTGATCAAGCCGCAGTCGGCATTCTTCGAGCGTTTCGGCTCCGCTGGGCTCGCCGTGCTTGAGTCAACTTTCCGACAGTTGCGGGAGGCCGGGGCACTGGTGCTCCTCGATGTGAAAAGGGGAGATATCGGATCTACAGCGACGGCGTACGCATACGCGTACCTCGATCCAGAGGCCGCGTTGCGCGCCGACGCGATTACGGTGAGTCCCTATCTCGGCTTCGGCTCGCTCCACCCGATGATCGACCGGGCGCTCGCCACCGGGGCCGGAGTCTTCGTCGTGACGCTCTCCTCCAACCCCGAGGCGGCCGGGCTCCAGCACGCCCGGCGGGCCGATGGGCGCACCGTCGCGCAGGCCATCCTCGACGACGTTGCGCAGGTCAACGCGGGTGTACGGCCGCTGGGTAGCATCGGTGTGGTGGTCGGTGCGACCATCGGCGCGACCGACCACGATTTCACGAATGTCAATGGACCGATCCTCGCTCCGGGGCTTGGCGCGCAGGGCGGTACCGCTGAAGGTTTGCGTACGGTGTTCGGGTCGGGCCTCTCCGGAGTGTTGCCGTCATACTCACGCGAGGTGTTGGCCGCCGGCCCGGGGATCGAAGATCTGCGGGCCGCAGTCGATCGGGTTCGGACTGTGTGCCACAACGTCCTCATGTCCGACAGATGACGAGAAACTTCCGCGATCTTGCCGGATAGCGTTGCTCAAAACGTCGCTGGCGGCTAGTTTTCCCCGCGCTGGGAACCACACACGTACCACCCTTCACGTGCGTCGTCGCACCCCGCGCCGGCGCAAGATGGACCCGAGGAGAACTGGTGCCGCTCCCTGATTTGAGCCCCGAACTGCGTGCCGCCGCGCTGGAGAAGGCGGCGGAGATCCGCAAGGCCCGCGCCGAGCTGAAGGAGCAGCTCAAGGCGGGCAAGATCACGCTGGCAGCGGTGCTTGACCGCGCCGAGAGCGACAACGTTGTCGGAAAACTCCGCGTGTCGGCCGTGCTGCAAGCGTTGCCCGGGATCGGGAAGATCCGGGCAAACCAGATCATGGAAAAGTTGAAGATCGCTGACAGTCGCCGCCTGCGTGGCCTCGGCGAGCAGCAGCGGAAGGCGCTGCTTGGAGAGTTCGCCGCCGGAAAGTGATCCGGACGGGGTACAAACAAGCAGTGAGCAACGACGACGCGCGCCCGGCGACCCGCCTCACGGTCCTGTCCGGCCCCTCGGGAGTGGGCAAGGACAGCGTGATCGAGGAGATCCGGGCGCGCTCGCCCTGGGTCTGGCTCTCGGTGTCGGTCACCACGCGTCGTCGGCGCGACTACGAGATCGACGGTGTGCACTACCACTTCGTGGACCGGGCCGAGTTCCGGCGGCTGGCCGAGAGCGGTCAGCTGCTCGAGTGGGCCGAGTTCGCCGGCAACCTGTACGGCACTCCGCGTGCCCCGGTGGAACAGCGGCTGCGCGCCGGCCGGCCGGCGCTGCTCAAGATCGACCTGCAGGGAGCCCGGCAGGTACGCCGCCAGATGCCCGCTGCGCTGCTGGTCTTCCTCGCCCCACCGAGCGTCGCCGAACTGAAGCGCCGGCTCGCCGGCCGGGGCACTGAGGACCCGGAGACGCTGCGGCTGCGCCTCGCGCACGCGGACGAGGAGCTGGCCGCCGAGCCGGAGTTCGATATCACGGTGGTCAACGACTCCGTCGAGCGGGCGGCCGACCGGCTGCTAGAGTTGATGGGTTGTCTGCCCTTGGCCCGCCCGGGGCGGGCCCGCCCATGCGAACCGTTGACGCACAACTCCTGACCACCAATTGCTCACCAATTCTTGAGGACCGCCGTGACCGTCGCGAGCCCCGAAGGCATCACCAATCCGCCGATCGACGAGCTGCTGGAGAAGACGACCTCCAAATACGCGCTGGTCATCTTCGCCGCGAAGCGCGCCCGCCAGGTCAATGCGTACTACAGCCAGCTCGGTGAGGGACTGCTGGAGTACGTCGGCCCGCTGGTCGAGACGACACCGCAGGAGAAGCCGCTCTCGATCGCGCTGCGCGAAATCAACGCCGGCCTGCTGGTCGCCGAGCCCACCGAGGGCTGACGGCACCTTGGCGCCGCCGTCGGTAGTGCTCGGCGTCGGCGGTGGTATCGCCGCATACAAGGCCTGCGAACTGCTCCGCCTGTTGACCGAGTCGGGACACCGGGTCCGCGTGGTACCCACCGACGCCGCGCTGCGCTTCGTGGGCGAGCCCACCTGGGCGGCTCTCTCCGGCCAGCCGGTCAGTACCGATGTCTGGTCGCAGGCGTACCAGGTGCCGCATGTGCGGCTCGGGCGCGAGGCGGACCTGGTACTGGTCGTACCGGCCACGGCCGACCTGCTCGCCCGGGCGGCCCACGGGCTCGCCGACGACCTGCTCGGCAACATCCTGCTGACCGCGACCTGCCCGGTGCTGTATGCGCCGGCGATGCACACCGAGATGTGGCGGCACCCGGCGACCGTGGCCAACGTGGCCATGCTGCGCGACCGGGGCGCGATCGTGGTCGAGCCGGCGACCGGCCGGCTCACCGGCGCCGATACCGGCCCGGGTCGGCTGCCGGAGCCGGCCGAGATCTTCGAGCTCGCCCGGGTGCTGCTGCGCCACAGCGCGCCCCGGGAGGGCAGGCCCAAGCCGGGAAGCGGGATGCCCCGCGCCGATCTGGCCGGCCGGCGGGTGCTGGTCACCGCTGGCGGTACCCGGGAACCGCTGGACCCGGTGCGGTTCCTGGGCAACCACTCCTCCGGACGGCAGGGGTACGCCTTCGCCCGCACCGCGGTCGCCCGCGGCGCGCAGGTGACCGTGGTCGCGGCGAACGTCACCCTCCCCGACCCGGCCGGCGTGCGGCTGCACCGGGTCGGTACCACTGAGGAGTTGCGGGCCGCCACGCTGGCGGCGGCGGCGAGCGCGGATGTGGTGGTGATGGCGGCCGCGCCCGCGGACTTCAGGCCGGAGACGTACCAGCCCGAGAAGATCAAGAAGGCGGACGACGGTACGGCGCCCACGCTGCGCCTGAAGCAGAACCCGGATATCGCGGCGGAACTGGGCCGGGCCAAGCGGCCGGGGCAGCTGCTGGTCGCCTTCGCCGCCGAGACGCCGGATCCGGCCGGGGCGCACGCGGCGGTCGAGCACGCCAAGGCGAAGCTGGAACGCAAGCGGGCCGATGTGATCGTGGTCAACGAGGTCGGGTCGGGCCGGGCCTTCGGTACGCCGAACAACGCGGCCACCGTACTGTTCGCCGATGGTACCCGTACCGAACTCGACGAGCGGCCCAAGGATGAGCTGGCCGACGCGGTCTGGGATCTGCTGTTACCGCTGCTGGATGCCCCGCCAGCCGGTCAGTGAGAACGGCTCGTGACCTTGTCGTAGACTGCCGGAAATCGCTTGATCGCAAGAGGGGGCTGGTGTGGCACGACGACTGTTCACCTCGGAGTCGGTGACCGAGGGGCACCCGGACAAGATCGCTGACCAGATCAGCGACGGCGTGCTCGATGCGCTCATCGGTGCCGACCCGCGCAGCCGGGTGGCGGTGGAGACACTGATCACGACTGGCCAGGTGCACGTGGCCGGCGAGGTGACCACCAACGCGTACGCGGACATCCCGTCGATCGTCCGCGAGACGATCCTGCGCATCGGGTACGACTCGTCGAAGAAGGGCTTCGACGGCGCGTCGTGTGGGGTGAACATCTCGATCGGCTCGCAGTCCCCGGACATCGCGCAGGGCGTGGAGTCGGCGATCGAGCTGCGTTCGGGCGAGTCCGACCACATGCTGGATTCGCAGGGCGCCGGCGACCAGGGCATGATGTTCGGCTTTGCCTGCTCGGAGACGCCGGAGTTGATGCCGTTGCCGATCGCGCTGGCGCACCGGCTGGCCCGCCGGCTGTCCGCGGTGCGCAAGGACGGGACCATCCCGTACCTGCGCCCGGACGGCAAGACCCAGGTGACGGTGGAGTACGACGGGCTGAGGCCGGTACGGCTGGACACCGTGGTCGTCTCCAGCCAGCACGCGCCGGACATCTCGCTGGACACCCTGCTGACTCCGGACGTCCGCGAGCACGTGATCGCTCCGGAGCTGGAGGGGCTGGGCCTGGCCACCGACGGGTACCGGCTGCTGGTCAACCCGACCGGCCGGTTCGAGATCGGTGGGCCGATGGGTGACGCCGGGCTGACCGGCCGGAAGATCATCGTGGACACCTACGGCGGGTACGCCCGGCACGGCGGTGGCGCGTTCTCCGGCAAGGATCCGTCCAAGGTGGACCGTTCGGCGGCGTACGCGATGCGCTGGGTTGCCAAGAACGTGGTCGCGGCCGGGCTGGCGGAGCGGTGCGAGGCGCAGGTGGCGTACGCGATCGGCAAGGCGAAGCCGGTCTCGCTGTTCGTCGAGACCTTCGGCACCGAGACGGTACCGGTGGAGCGGATCGAGGCCGCCATCAACCAGGTCTTCGACCTGCGCCCGGCGGCGATCATCCGGGATCTGGACCTGCTGCGCCCGATCTTCCAGGAGACCGCCGCCTACGGGCACTTCGGCCGGGAACTGCCGCAGTTCACCTGGGAGCGCACCGACCGCGTCGCCGATCTGAAATCCGTCGCCAGCTCTTAGCGTGGGGCAGGCGGCCGGCTCGGCGTCCTCCTGCCGGCGTTCCCGGTCGCTTGCGTGCCTCGGGCACGCGGCGTTCCCGGTGGCCCTTGCAGGCGAGAGCTGAGCGGGCCCTGCCTTACCGCCACTTGATCAGCGGGCGAGCACTCGGCGCGCCGCACTGAGGGTGCAGAATGCGCGGGTGGCGGCGCGCGGGCGAGGGAC
>JAFMQQ010000520.1 GCA_017354595.1 Micromonosporaceae bacterium | reverse complement strand
TTGTGCCACCTCGGCCGGCAGCGTGGCCCGGTTGGGTACCAGCACCCCGGCCGCGCCTGCGGCGCGGGCAGCGTCCACATCGGACCCGATGTCGCCGACCACCACGCACCGGCGCGGCGATACGCCAAGCCCGGCCGCGGCGGCGAGCACCAGACCGGGGGCCGGCTTGCGGCAGGGGCAACCCTCGCCGGGCGCGTGCGGGCAGACGTACCAGCCGTCGAACGGACCGAGTACCTGTTCGACACGTTGATTGACCGCAGCCACATCCGCCGCACTGAGCCACCCCCGCCCCACGCCCGACTGGTTGGTCACCACGCCCAGCCGCAGCCCGGCGGCCCGCAACCGTTCCAATGCTTGGCGCGCGCCCGGTGCGGGTACTACCCGCTCGGGATCGCCGTTGTACGGGAAATCGTGGACCAGGGTGCCATCCCGGTCGAGCAGCACCGCGTCGAACAACCCTGCAGGCCGAAGTGGCCGGGCCGATGCGGTCATGTTTGAAGCGATTCCCGGGACAATCGGGGCTAAACACTTCGAACGGAGAAGTGTCGGGACTCCTGCTGCCGGGTAACCGGAAGTGGTGACCGCTCATGCCGGGGAGGACATGCTACTCACCATGAAGCGGGTCAGCTCGGTACTCAAGCGTACCGACATCCCCTTCGCGCTGGCCGGCGGATTCGCCGTGTACGCCCGCGGTGGCGTTGCCAGCGACCACGATGTCGATTTCCTGCTCCGGGAGTCCGATGTGGACAAGGCGCTGGATGCGTTGGCCGGTGCCGGCTTCCGGACCGAACGCCCGCCCGAGGACTGGTTGGCGAAAGTCTATGACCAGGACGTTATGGTGGATCTGATTTTCCGACCGGTGGAGCGGCCGGTCACCGAAGCGACGCTGCGCGACACGAGCGTGGTCCGGCTCGAGGCGATGGCGATTCCGGTACTGTCCGCGACCACTCTGATGGTGCACAAGATGCTGACTTTCTCCCAGCACCGGTGCGACTACGCCGAGGCGTTGCCGATCGCCCGGTCATTGCGCGAGCAGATCGACTGGGAGCGGGTCGGCGCGGAGACCGTGGAGTCGCCGTACGCCCAGGCGTTCCTGGTCCTGCTGGAGTTGCTGGACCTGCGCCCGGAGACGACCGGTGCCGCGCGCACCGTGGCGGCGCGTGCGATGCGGCGGGAGGTACCCGGGTGAGTGACCATCGCTACATCGAGGCGGATGTGCAGAGGTTGCTGAGCGAGCACGGGAACGTCTCCGACCAGAGCCTGGAGATCACCGGCCGGGAGGGGGTGCTGGTGCTGCGCGGCGAGGTGGAGAGCCCGGGCCGGCGCGAACAGATCGTCCGGCTGGTCTCCGAGCGCTACCCGGATATGCGTGTCCACAACGACATCGGCGTGATCCGTTGCGACCCGCCGAGCGAGCCAGAGGAGTTGCCGTGACCGTACCGCCCCCGATGCCTGGGGTCGCGGTCCCCGGCCAGCCCGGTGATCCGGTTCGCGTGCGGGTGGCGGCCGTCGGTGACGTGCACATGGATACCGACGTGCTGGGCCGGTACCGGCCGGCGCTGGAGCAGCTGCCCGAGTGCGCGGATGTGCTGTTGCTGGCCGGCGACCTGACCCGGCACGGTACCGACGCCGAAGCGCAGTGCGTGGCGACCGAGTTCGGCGGGCTCGGCGTACCGGTGGTCGCGGTGCTGGGCAACCACGACTACCACAGCGACCGGGAGCGCGAGATCAGCGCGATGCTCGGCGAGGCCGGCATCCGCGTCCTGGAGGGCGACTCGGTGGTACTGCGATGCGGATCGGTACGGCTGGGCATCGCCGGGGTGAAGGGTTTCTGCGGTGGCTTCGCCGGCCGGGTGGCCAGCGCCTTCGGCGAACCGGAGATGAAGCTGTTCGTGCACACCACCCAACACAGCGCCGACCGGCTGGAGGCGGCGCTGAGCGAACTGGACTGCGATGTACGGGTGGCGCTGACGCACTACGCGCCGGTACCGGACACGCTCTCCGGCGAGCCGCTGGAGATCTACCCGTTCCTCGGTTCGTACCTGCTCGGCCAGGCGATCGACGATGCCGGGGCGGACCTGGCGATCCACGGCCACGCCCACGCAGGCTCGGAGCGCGGCACGACGCCGGGCGGGGTACGGGTCCGCAACGTGGCGCACCCGGTCATCAAGCAGGCGTTCAGCATCTACCACCTGGAGCCGGGCCGGCGCTCGGCCGCGGTACCCGCCTGACGACTCCGTCCACAGTGGACTACTGATCCGCAACCGGTGGGAGCAACCAGTCCTCGACCAATGGCTTCGACGGTGGTCCCGCCGACAGCCACGCATCCAGTGCCGCGAGCAGCGGGCCGGGGTTGCGGCGGGACCGTGGAAACGCCCGGCCGCTGGTGAACAGCAGCCCGGTCACCGTCGCACCATTGTGGATGGCTCGGAGCAGGATCGGTCGGAAGTCCTTGACGTTCTCGGTGAGCAGCCACCTGCGGTCGGCGATCGCATGTGCGAATACGGCGTCGTCGGTCATCGACTGCAGTTCGGCCCGTTCGGCAATCGCCACCACGTCGTGCTTGCGGTGCCGCAGCGCCTCGGCGAGCCTTGGAGAGAACATCTCGTCGAGCAGGAGCCTGGCTGGTTCGGCGCTGGTCGCACCGGGCTTGACGGACCCGGACCCTGTCACCCGATGAGCCGCTGCTGTGCCCGCCAGGCTTCCTCGGCCTCGATCGACGCCTGATCTGCAGTCGCGATCTCGGCGTCGATCTCGTCACGGAAGTGGCCGTAGTAGCTCACGGCCATGGTGATGCGGTTGAGGTCGATGGCGAACACCTCTGTCGCGGCCTCCAGTGCGGCCGACCCGCGCTCGTCAATCTCGCGGAGAAACTTGACGATCTCCCAGACGTCGGGCCCGCATGCCAGCGCGGCACGGCGACCGCTGGGGCCATCCTTGAAAACCACGCCTGGGTGATCGGCCATCCGGAGGCCCTCATCGACCAGCCGTTGTGCCAGCGCCGATGTGTTGCCGCCGGTCGCCGAGGCGGCGCGGGCGCGCAGCCGAGCCAGCAGGGAGGTGTCGAAGCGAATTGACAGCGGCACAGTCATGTAATGCAACGTATCACGAGCGCTACAGCCAGGCGGGACCATTTAGCCGGGCGGCGACGAGCCTCGTGCGGCACCGGAGCCGCCGCGGTGGCGGTACCAGCCGGCCAGCCAGTGGCCGACGGCGAGCGGTGGGATCGCGACACTGGTCACCAACAGTGGGACCGGCCGGCGCAGCGCGCCGGGCGCTGCCGCGGCCCGGGCAA
>JAFMQQ010000519.1 GCA_017354595.1 Micromonosporaceae bacterium | reverse complement strand
CATCCGGCGCCGGCTGCCGGATGGCGCGGCCGCAGGCGCCTGCTCGGCCTCCGGCTCACCGGCCCGCTCCATCCGCTCGGCGAGCCGCCGGTGCAGGGCGGTGACGAACTCGGACCGCGGCAATGCGGCCTCCGGCTGGGCCGCCCGCAGCGCGATCGCGGCGCGGATGACGGCCGCTTCGTCATCGGTCGGTACGAACCGGCGCGGCCTGCGCTGGCGCAGCATCCGCTCGACGTACCGGCTTAACCGTCTCATGTGGACTCTCCACCCCCGTCGGTGTCGAGCAGGCGCGCGGCCTGGCGCAGGGCACGGTACTGCAGCACTTTCGCGTTGGCCACCGTGATGCCCATCTGGCGGGCCGCCTCGCGTACCGATTCGGCCTGCAGGAACCGCAGGCGCAGGATCGCCTGGTACCGCTCCGGTAACTCGGCCAGCACCCGCCGTACCCGCTCCGCCGTCTCCTCCTGCGAACCGGGCGGCTGTGACTCGACCGGCTGGGAACCGGGCGAGGTGGCGGTGGACCAGGCCTCGGCGAGCGCGGCCGGGTCGATGGTGGTGACCTGGTGGCCGAGCACCCGCCGCCAGTGGTCGGCCAGGACGGTACGGGCCACGGTGAGCAGGTACGCGCGCACCTCACCGGCGCTGGCGGTCAGGTCCACCCGCGGAACCGCCGCCAGAAACACCTCGGCCGTCAGGTCCTCGGCGTCCGGCCGGTTGCCGACCCGGCCGAACATCAACCGGTACAAGCGCTCCACGTTGTCCCGGTAGACCGCCTCCCAGGACGCGTACTGCTCGGTGGCGACCAGGCGCAGCGGCTCCGTCCGGGCCGGCCGCTCGCCGGGCTGCGCCGCACCGGACGGCTCGGCCGGGGCGGGCGCGAAACGGGGTGACCCGGTCCTGGACGGTGACCCGGTGCCGGGCGCTGGACGGGCTGGCGCCGAACGGGCTGGCGATGGAAGGGCTGGCGATGGAAGGGCTGGCGATGGAAGGGCGGGCGCTGAACGGGCTGGCGCTGAACGGGATGGTCCTGCCGGGGATGGCTCCGCGCGGGATGGCTCCGCCACAGGACACCTCCTTGAGGGTGCGCGCGTCACCGATTCATACGTGGCGAGGTTACGCGTAACCCGGGGCGTACCTCCCGATGGATACGCAGAGGCGAGTCTTAGGGGGAACGCGATGAAGGGCGTGCAGCGCAGGAGCGTGTTGCTGGCCAGTGGTGCCGGGCTGATCGCCACCGGGGCAACGACAGCACAGGCCGCCAAAGCAGAGGCCGCCACAGCACAGGCCGCCGCCGGGGACGGGCGGGGTGGCCACGCCCCCGATCCGGCGGCGGTGCTGGACTGGAACCGGGCGCTGCTGCGCATCGTGCGCACGGCGGGCGCGCAGCCGGCGACCGTACACCCGACCCGCAGCTTCGCGATGTTGCACGCGGCGGTACACGACGCGGTCGTCTCGGTACTGGGTGGCCAGCCGTACCGGTTCGCGTTCCCCGCGCCGCACGGAACTTCGGCGGTCGCGGCGGCAGCCTATGCCGGGCACGATCTGCTCGCCGCGCTGTACCCGGCACACCTGCCCGAGCTGGACGCGGTGCTTTCCGCGCGGCTGGCGACGGTACCGTCGGCGACCGGCCGCGAGGGCGGTGCCAGGGTGGGTAACCTCGCCGCCCGGGCGCTGCTCGCGCTGCGCGCCGACGACGGCTCGGATGCGACGCCACCCACCCTGGCGCCGGGTACCGCCCCGGGCGCGTACCGGCCCGCCCCGCCGGCCTTCGCGCCCGCGGTCTTCACCCACTGGCCGGCGGTACGCCCGTTCGTGCTGCACCGCGCGGGCCAGTTCACCGTCCGGCGCTACCCGCAGCTGGCCAGCGCCGAGTACGCGTCGGCGACCAACGAGGTGGCCAGCCTGGGCCAGGATTCCAGCACCACGCGTACCGCGGACCAGACGGTCCAGGCCCGGTTCTGGGCCGCGCCGATCTGGAACTACCTCAACGAGATCGCGCAGACGGTGGTACTGGCGAGCGGGGCCGACCTGCCCACCGCGGCGCGTACCTTCGCCCTGCTCGACCTGGCCCTCGCCGACGGCGTCATCGCCTTCTACGCGGCCAAGTACCACTTCCTCATCTGGCGCCCGGTCACCGCCATCCAGCTCGCCGGTACCGACGGCAACCCGGCGACCGTGGCCGACCCGGGATGGAACCCGCTGGCATCGACGCCGGCCGACCCGTCGTACCCGGGCGCGCACAGCGTCATCTCCCAGGCGGGTACCCAGCTGCTGCGCGAGTCACTCGGCGACTACCCGGTCACGGTCACCTCGGAACTGCTGCCCGGTGTCACGCGCTCGTTCCAGCGGCTGCAGGACGTGGCGGACGAGGCGGGCCGCAGCCGGCTCCCGGCGGGGGTACACACCCGGCTGGACCACGAGTCGGGTCAGCAGCTCGGCGCGAGCGTGGCGCACTTCGCCCGGCGGCACGCATTCAATGGCCGGTAGGCCCCGCCGGTAAGCCCCCGCCGGTAAGCCCGCCGGCAGGCCCGGCTGGCGAAGGGTCAGTCTTCGGCCAGCACGATGAGGCGGTCGCCGCGATGCAGAGTCAACGGGGCAGCCTTGTCCGGGTTCAGCACGATGCCGTACGTCGGCGGCTCGTGCACGCTGGCCCCGATCCGGTACCCGATCGCCGACTCGCCGCGCAGCCGGGCCGCCTCCACCGCCGTCTGGAAGTTGATGGTCTGGCCGACGCGCAGGTACAGGTCGGCGTTCTTGAGGTATATCTCCGAGCCGGCCGCGTCGAAGAGGCTGGCGAAGACCGTGGACAGGTGCGGGTTCTCCGAGATCTGTGTCGTCATCAGGCTGAGCAGCTTCTCGCTGACGATGAAGTCATCGGCCTGGGTGACCTGCGCCAGCACCCGGTTGCGATCGTCGGCCATCTCGCTGACGACCGACAGCCGGCGTCCCATCCGCTGCTCCATGTCGCGCAGGTGCAGCAGCGTGACCAGGGTGCGCGAGTCGGCGACCTGCCCGTCCACGTCATCACCGCAGAGCAGGATCAGGTGGTCGAAGTCCGGTACCCCCAGCGACTCCAGGACCGAACGGTCCGAGCCGTCCTCCTCCTTGTGGCTGAGTACGAGGTTGCGTACCGCACTGGTCAGCGCGGTGACACCGGCCCCGGCACCCTCGTGCCGAGTCACCACGTGGACCTCGGAGCCGTGCGGCAGGTACGCGTCGAGCTGCTCGATCACGCCGGGCGCGCACAGGTTCCACCCGAGTATCAGCACCCGCTGGCGGATCGGCGGCGGATCCGGCC
>JAFMQQ010000518.1 GCA_017354595.1 Micromonosporaceae bacterium | reverse complement strand
GGTCCGCGACCGGAGCAACTTCACCGTCGTCAACGGCAACACCTTCAACGACACCGGCGGCAGCTCCGCCTACCGGGACGAGTTCTGCGACCTCGCCTGCGTCCAGGCCAATCCCGGGACGCCACGCCAGTGCGCTTCGTACGACAACCGGTTCACCAACAACAGCATCGGCACGGTGTACGGCAGCAGCGCCAACCAGGCGGTCTGGTCGATGTCCCCGTCCGGCCTGACCTACGCCGGTGGCAGCGGCTGCTCCATCCCGAGCGGGTATCAGCGCCTGATCACCAGCGGCAACACGTGACCAGCGGCCGGTAGGATCAGCACTGTCCACAACGGAGGGAGGGTCCGGCCCCGGCCGGACCCTCCTTGTCATGCCGATTCGTCGGGGAAAAGCACCGCGGCCTTGATGAAGCCGGCCGGCTTCGCGGCAAGGTCGGCGAAGGCGTCGTCGACCCGCTCCAGCGGGTACCAGTGGGTGAACAGCTCCGGGTACGCGATCCGGCCGGCGGCGACCAGGGCGAGCCCACGGGCGGTACTGTCGGCCAGCCGCCTGGGATCGCGTACGTGGCCGTTCACCACCTCCAGCGCCTTGAAGTTCCACGCCTGCATGTCCACCTGCCGGGCGCCCTGGTGGTACCCGACGATCGACAGGGTGCCGTGCTCGCGGGTAAGCCGGGTGGCCAGGTCCAGACCGGCCGGTACCCCGGTCACCTCGAAGACGGCATCGAACTGTCCCGCGATGCCGGTACCGTGTGCGCCGGTCGCTCCATAGTGGACGGCGCGTTCGCGCGCCTGCTGGCGCGGGTCGACCGCGACCAGTTCGGCGACCGGGCTGGTGGCGAGCACCTGGAGCAGGCACAGGCCCATGAAGCCGAGTCCCACCACCGCGACCCGGTCGCCGACGTCCACTCTGGAGCGCCGGACCGCTTCGACGACACAACCGAGCGGCTCGCCCACCGCCGCCGCCGGGGACAGGCCCGGCGGTACCGGTACCGCGTCCTGCGCCCGCGCCACCACGAGCTCGGCGAAGCTGCTGCCCAGCCGGCCGGTGACCAGGTCGCCCACGGCCGGGGTACGCACGCCGGCACCGACCGCGACCACCCGACCCACCGGCTCGTGCCCGAGCGCCACCGGCTCCGGTCCGGCCGGCCCGGCCTGCCACCCGGGCAACTCGCTGGCGCAGACTCCGTTCGCCAGTACCCGTACCAGAATCTGCGCCGGCCCTGGCTCTGGAACCTCGGCGGTGTCGATCCGGGACCGGCGTGGACCGGCCAGCACGCTGCGGCGGTAACTGCTCATCCGCTCAGCATGCGACCAATGGCCGGCGCACAACAAACCCGACGGCCGGCGCGATCGGATGTGCAACCGGGGCATCCAACGACAAGGTAGACGTACAAGCCGGGGCGGTCGACGTCGTGGATGTTTGACACCGTGTCTGCTCTCCATTACATTGGCCGTGTCAAACATTCTTTACTCGGAGGCGCGCATGTCGTACGAGGAGAAGGGCGTCTGGGCGTACCTCACCGCCGTCGTCGGGACCTACACCGCCTATCTGGTGATCATCCTCGGCCGGCTGGCCACGACGCCGGTCAGCCAGGTCCACTACGCGGTCGTTCTACTGTGGACGACCGTCGCCTCGACCGCCGTCTCGGTGGTGGTGCGCACCGCGATCGAGACGGCGCGCCCCAGCGACGGCCGGCGCAAGGATGTTCGGGACCGGGAGATCTACCGGTTCGGGGAGTACGCCAGCCGCTGGTTGGTCGTCCTCGCGGCCGGGGCGGCGATGCTGATGGCGATGGCGAGATGGGACTACTTCTGGATCGCCAACGTGATCTACCTCGGGTTCGTGCTGTGGGCGGTGGTCGGGTCGGTGCTGAAGGTCGTCGCGTACCGGCGCGGTCTGTAGCGATGGTCAAGCCCACCCGCGTCACCAACTCGATCCGCGCGCTGCGGTTCGCCAACGGCGAGATGACCCAGGCCCAGCTCGCCGAGCGGATCGGGGTGACCCGCCAGACGGTCATCGCCATCGAGCAGGGCCGGTACTCCCCGTCGCTGGAGATGGCGTTCCAGATCGCCCACGTGTTCAAGCTGCCGCTGGACGAAGTGTTCCAGTACCCCACCGCCGAGAACTAGCGGGTATGCATCAACGGATGCCGGAGTCGAACCGGATGGTGAGGGTGGTGTACCGGCCGGCTGCGACGGTGGTCGTGATCGGCGCGCTGCGGGGCAGCGGGGCGTTGTCCAGGTTGACCGCGCGCACCACGTACCGGCCGGGTGCCAGCTGAAGGCGGAACCGACCGGCGGGGCTCGTCCTGACCGAGGCGACGGCGCTCCCGGAGCGGGCGTTGGTGACGATCACTGTTGCCTGCAACGGCCGGTCCGGGCAGGGCGACTGCGCGCGGACCACCGGGCAGCCACCGTCCACTATGGTCACACCGGTGATTCCCGAGGCGCCGGTACGGTCCGGGGTCGCCGCGTCGCCGGCCGGCGAGGTCGCGGCCGGCGCCGTCGTCGCGGTACCGCCGTTGGCCGGGACGGAGGCGATCGGGCTCGGCAGTCCGGCCGGAACGCCGGAGCCGGTGGTGCCCGCGCCGGTAGGGCCGGCGTGGCACCCGGTCAGGGCGGCAACGCTCAGCACGGTCGCTGCCACGGCAGCGACGGCCACGCGAGATCGGTATCGCATGGCGATCGGACGCACCAGGTACCGCCGCGGTTCCCCAGTCGGCGCGCGCTAACCGGTCGCCCGGTCGAGTTGATCGGGGCGGGTCGCCGGAATCAACCGGCACTGCGACCAACGGCGGTAACGGGCGCCGGGGGCGTGGCCCGCCCCCGGCGCACCGGTCGCGGTCAGGAGACGGTCAGGGCGGTGTCGTCGATGACGAATGACGTCTGTTGGGTGAAGTCCTCGGCGCCGGTGAACTTCAGTGTCACCGTCTGGCCGGCGTACGCCGCGACGTTGAAGCTGCGCTGGCCGTACCCGGTGATGTGGTCGAGGTTCGAGTAGGTGGCCAGGGTGGTCAGCACCGTACCGGCGGAGTTGAGCAGCTGCACGCTCAGCGTGTCGTACCTGGTGCTGGTGGTGGTCTCCGCGGTGTCGATGTGCAGCCAGAAGGTCAGCGAGTAGGTGGTGCATCCGGCCGGCAGGCTGACGCTCTGGGCGAGGGTGTCGGTGTGTGTGGTGCCGTACCCGTCCAGCCAGGCGTCCCAGGAGCCGCTGTGCGCGGGTTCGCTGGAACCGCTGTGCAGGACGCCGGAGGTGCCGGTCCACGGAGAGAGCGTTCCGGTTTCGAAGCCGGGGTTGC
>JAFMQQ010000517.1 GCA_017354595.1 Micromonosporaceae bacterium | reverse complement strand
GCAGGTACAGCAACGCCTGCTTGCGGCCGCGGGTGGCGGTACCGCCGATCGGCCGGCGGCCGGCGGACCGGACGGCGCGCTGCCGGAGGCCGTGCTGCCCGACGGGCTGACCGCCCGGGAGGGTGACGTGCTGCGGCTGATCGCCGGCGGCCTGTCCAACCGGGAGATCGCCGCGAAGCTGTACGTCACCGAGGCGACCGTGAAGTCGCACATCAACCGGCTGTTCGCCAAGACCGGGGTACGCGACCGGGCGCAGGCCGTGCAGTACGCCTACCGCAACGGCCTGGCACCCGAGTAGCTACAACCGGCCGGCCTCGGTGATGCGCTGCAGGAACTGGCGGGTACGCGGCTCCCGGGGCGCGCCGAAGACCTGCTCGGGTGGGCCCGCTTCGAGAATCCGGCCCTGGTCGAGAAAGCAGACCCGGTCGGCGACCTGGCGCGCGAAGCCCATCTCGTGGGTGGCGATCAGCATCGTCATGCCCTCCGCCTTCAGATCCCGGATCATCGCCAGTACCTCGCCGACCAGTTCCGGATCCAGCGCCGAGGTGACCTCGTCCAGCAGCAGCAGCCGGGGCGAGTTGACCAGCGCCCGTACGATCGCCACCCGCTGCTGCTGCCCGCCGGAGAGCCGGTCCGGGTAGTCCCCGCCCCGGTCGCCCAGGCCCACCCGGGCGAGCAGGGCCTGGGCCCGCTGCGTGGCTTCGCGGGCCGGCACCCGGTGTACCCGGCGGGGCGCCAGGGTGACGTTCTCCAGCACGGTCATGTGCGGGAACAGGTTGAACGCCTGGAAGACGATGCCGATCCGCTGGCGTACCCGGTCCGGGTTGACCCGCGGGTCGGTGATGTGCTCGCCGTCGAGGTGGATGGTCCCGTCGTCCACCGTCTCCAGCAGGTTGATGCAGCGCAGCAGGGTCGACTTGCCGGAGCCGGACGCCCCGATCAGCACCACCACCTCGTGCTCGGCCACCTCCAGGCTGAGTTCGTGCAGCACCACCATACCGTGGAACTGTTTGCGTACGTCCACACAGGACAGTAGTGGGTCGCTCATCCGGCACCCCCCGCGCCGCACGACTTCATTGAAGTTGTGGTCATCGGCTCCGCCATAACCACAACTTCAATGAAGTTGTGCTGAAGGGCCGCCGCGCTCATGCCGCGCCCTGCCGCCGGGCGGCGCGCAGGGTGACCCAGTCGGTCACCGCCACCAACGGGATGGCCAGCAGTACGAAGAGCACTCCGGCCACCACGAAGGGCGTGTAGTTGGCGAGTTCAGCCTCCTTGATCTGGGCCGCCCGGATCGCGTCGATCGGGCCGGCGAGGGAGATCAGCCCGACATCCTTCTGCAGCGCCACCAGGTCGTTGAGCATCGGCGGGGCGACCCGGCGCACCGCCTGCGGCAGCACCACGTGGCGCATCGCCTGCCGGTAGGTCAGGCCCAGCGAGCGGGCCGCCGCGCGCTGCGACGGGTGTACCGACTCGATGCCGGCACGGAACACCTCGGCGAGGTACGCGCCGTAGGTGACCACCAGCGCGGCGCCACCCAGTACCAGCACCGGCGGCGTACCGGTCAGGCGCAGCCCGGGCACCCCGAAGGTGAACAGGTACAGCACGATGATCAGCGGTGCGCCGCGGAACACATAGGTGTACGAGTTGGCCAGCACCCGCAGCGGGAAGAAGATGGCCGGGCGCAGGGTGCGCAGGGTGGCGATACCGAGCCCGACCGCGAGCGAGCCGAGCGCGCAGAACACCAGCAGCCGGACGTTGAGCCACAGCCCGCGCAGCACATCGGGGAAGGCGTCGCGGGCGCTGGTCGGATCCAGGAACGAGAAGCGCACCCGCGGCCAGCCCGGCGCGTGGGTCACCGCCACCAGTAGCAGCACGCCGAGCCCGAGGGTGGAGGCGGCCGCCACCACCACCGACAGCATGGTCTGCCGGCGGCGGTAGGCGAGCCGGTCCCGCTGCAGCGGGCTGGGTTGATAGTCCACTTAGGAGAGTACGGGAGCACCGGCGCTGCCGGCGAGCCACTGCTTTGCCAGGTTGGTGAGGGTACCGTCGGCGCGCAGCGCGTCCACCGCCTGGCTCACGCACGCGGTGACCGCGGAACCCTTGTCCAGCACCAGACCGAACTGTTCCGGCGTACCCGGTGGCTGCGGCAGCTGGCCGACGATGACGGAGTTGTCCACCTGCGCCGAGGTGACGTAGAACGCGGTCGGCAGGTCCACCACCAGACCGTCGATCTGCCCGTTCTGCAGCGCCTTGACCGCGTCGTCGTTGGTGTTGTACACCTGCGGTGCCGCGGTCGGCTTGATGGACTGGGTGATCGCCGTGTAACTGGTCGTCCCGACCTGTGCGCCCAGCTTGGCACCCTTCAGCGCGGCGACCGTCCTGGCACCGGCGATCTTCGAACTCTTCAGCGCCACGACCGCCTGGGTCACGTCGTAGTACGGCGTGGAGAAGTCCACCGCCTTCTTCCGGTCCTCGGTGATGGAGAACTCGTTGATGTCGAAGTCGAAGCTCTTCGGTCCGGGCTGGATCGCGGCGTTGAAGCCGACCCTGGTCCACACCACGCTGTCGTTGGCGTAGCCGAGCTTGGTCGCCACCGCGTACGCCACCGCCGACTCGAAGCCCTGGCCGTTCTGCGGTTTGTTGTCCACGAACCAGGGCGGATAGGCCGGGTTGTCGGTGGCCACGGTGAGCTTGCCGGCGGCGATCGTCTTGAGCTGGTCGGGGGTACAGCCTTGGCTCGCCGACCCAGCGGGAGAGGCGGCAGGGGCGCTGTTGTTGTCGGCCGGCGCGCAACCGGCGGCGGTCAGCATCGCGGCACCGAGCGCCGCGACCGCGGGGGCGAGTCTGCGCATGGCCGGAAGCCTAACCCGGGTCAGCCCTCGGCCAGCCGGGCGGCCAGCCGGTCCCGTGCCACCGGCCACTCGTCGACGGTCAGCGAGTAGAGCACGCTGTCCCGCCAGGTGCCGTCCGGGCGCCGGCGATGCTTGCGCAGCACACCCTCCCGGGTCGCCCCGAGCCGCTCGATGGCCGCCTGCGAGCGAACGTTGCGGATGTCGGTCTGCCACTCCACCCGTACCGCGCCGAGCTCCTCGAAGGCCCGCCGCATCAGCAGCAGCTTCGACTCCGGGTTGACTCCGGTACGCCACCACCGCCGGCCGATCGCGGTGTAGCCGATCGCTACCTTGCGGTCGTACGGGTCGGGGGAGACGTACGAGGTGGTGCCGATGATCTCGCCGGTGCCCGGGTCGCGTTGCAGGTACGGCACCCGCCCCCCGCGGTGCGCCGCGGCCAGCGCCTCG
>JAFMQQ010000097.1 GCA_017354595.1 Micromonosporaceae bacterium | reverse complement strand
GGCTGCACCTGGCCGGCGCGACCCGCGGCCAGCTCCGGCGCTGCGTGCTGGCCGAGGCCGCCATCGTCGCGGTGGTCGGCGTACTGCTGGGCGGGTTGGCGTCGCTGGCCTCGATCGTCCCGTTCTCGATCGTCCGGCACGAGGGCGTGGTACCCGATGGTGGCCTGTGGGTGCCGCCCGCGGTCGCCGCCGGCGCCGCCGCCGTCACCCTGCTCTCGGCCCGCGCCGCGGTGGGTCTGGTGATCCGGCGGCCGGCGCGCGAGCGCGGCGCGCAGTGACAGACTCGGAGCCGATGCCCATCGACTGGTCCGCCCCGATCGGGAGTGTGCGGCCGGAGCCACCCGGCCGGCGAGCCGTGCGCGAGCGGCTCCGGCTCACCGTGTTCTCGCTCGGCTACGCGCTGGCCATGGCGCCGGCGCTGGTTCTCGGCATCCTGACCGTGCTGGCCATCGCGCTCGGGCCGATCACGGTCGGCTTCCTGATCGCCGCGGCGGCGGTACCGGCGACGCAGCGCCTGACCGCGGCCCACCGGTGGGCCAGCGGAACCCTGCTCGGGGTGAGGATCGAGGCGGTGCGGTACGCCGACACCTCGGGCGTACCGGCCGCCGCCCGGCCGCTGCGCTGGCTGCGGGACCGGGCGCGCTGGCGGGACCTCGGGTTCTGCTGGTTCTCCGCCACCGGTGGGTACCTGCTCTCGGTGCTCCCCGGTGGCCTGCTGACCGGGCCGCTCACCTGGCTGGTGCTGCTGCTGCTGGACCCGAGTCCACTATGGACAGTGTTGCTGGCGCTGCTCGGGGTACCGGCCGTGGTGCTGTGGTGGCTGCTCACCCCGGCCCTGGTCGCGGCGCGGGCCCGGGCCGACCGCGCCATCCTGGGCCGGTCCCGGGTGGACCGGCTGGAGGAGCGGGTGGAGCAGGTCGTCGCGACCCGCTCCGAAACGCTCGACCACACCGCGGCCGAGATGCGCCGGATCGAACGCGACCTGCACGACGGGGCGCAGGCCCGGATCGCCGCGGTCGGGATGAGCGTCGGGCTGGCCGAGAAGCTGATCGGATCCGATCCGGAGACCGCCGCCCAACTGTTGCGGGAGGCCCGCGAGAACACCGTCGACGCGCTGGAGGATCTGCGTACCGTGGTCCGCGGCATCCTGCCACCGGTACTGGCCGACGGCGGTCTCGCCGGTGCGGTCGCGGCGCTGGCGGTCTCGCTACCGGTACCGGTATCGGTCGCCCTCGAGGTGCCCCGGCTGCCGGCGCCGGTTGAGTCGGCGGCGTACTTCGCCGTCGCCGAATGCCTGGCCAACACCGCGAAGCACGCCCGCGCGAGCCGGTGCTTCGTCGCCGGAACCCACGACGGGCACCGGCTGCGGATCAGCGTCGGCGACGACGGCCGCGGCGGCGCGCAGGCCGCGGGTTCGGGGCTGTCCGGGGTGGCCCGCCGGCTGGCCGCCTTCGACGGCACCCTGGAGGTGACCAGCCCGCCGGGCGGTCCGACGGTCATCGCGATGGAGGTGCCGTGCCGGCCGACGAAGTCCGGCTAAGAGCCGTGCTCGCCGAGGATCAGGCCCTGCTCCGGGTCGGGCTGACCCGGATCCTGCAGGCGGGCGGGATCGCGGTGGTCGAAGCGGTGGACAATGCGCCCTCGCTGCAGCACGCGCTGGCCCGGCACGACTTCGACATCGCGGTACTCGACGTGCGGCTCCCGCCGACCCGTACCACCGAGGGGCTGGCCGCCGCCGTGGCCGCACGGGCCACGCGTGCGGGGCTGCCGGTGCTGGTACTCAGCCAATGGGTGGAGCCGCTGTACGCGCGGGACCTGCTGGCCAGTGGCGAAGGCTCGGTCGGCTACCTGCTCAAGGACCGTGTGTCCGATGTGGACACTTTCCTGGCCGCGGTGCGTCAGGTCGCCGGCGGCGGTACGGTCCTGGATCCGCAGGTGGTCGCCGCGCTGGTCGGCGCCCGGCGCGGGCCGCTGGACCGGCTCACCGAGCGGGAGCGGGAGGTGCTCACGCTGATGGCCGAGGGCCGGTCGAACGCCGCCATCGCCGGCCGGCTGTTCGTCTCCGACAAGGCCGTCGACAAGCACATCACCAGCATCTTCGGCAAGCTCGACCTGCCACCGGCGCCGGACGACAACCGGCGGGTGCTGGCGGTACTCGCCTGGCTGGACGGCGGCTGAACCCGGCCGTCAGACCAGGCCCGACTGGTAGGCGAAGACGACCAGCTGCGCCCGGTCCCGCGCACCGAGCTTGACCATGGCCCGGCTGACGTGGGTACGGACCGTGGCGGGGCTGATCGTGAGGCGGTCAGCGATCTCGTCGTTGCTCATCCCCTCGGCGACGACCGCGAGCACCTCACGTTCCCGTTCGGTGAGCTCGGCGAGGCGGGGGTGCGGCCGTAGCGTGCGGTGCGGACGGCCGGCATACTCGGCGACGACCCGCCGGGTCACCGACGGCGACAGCAGCGCGTCCCCGGCGGCGACCAGCCGGATCGCCTGCAGCAGCTCGGCCGGCTTGGTGTCCTTGATGAGAAAGCCGCACGCGCCGACCCGGAGCGCGGCGAAGACGTACTCGTCGATTTCGAATGTCGTCAATACGATGATGCGCGTCGCGGCCAGCCTCGGGTCGGCCACGATGCGCCGGGTCGCCTCGATCCCGTCCACACCGGGCATCCGGACATCCATCAGGATCACATCCGGGCGTACCTGGCGGGCCAGCTCCACCGCCCGGAGCCCGTCCGCGGCGTCCCCGACGACCGCGAGGTCCTCCTCGCTGTCCACCAGTACCCGCAGCCCCAACCGGACCACCTCCTGGTCGTCGGCGAGCAGTACCCGGATCACGCCCCACCCCCCGACCGCCCGCTCTCCGGCAACCCGGCCGGCCCCGGTCCGGCCTCGACGCTCGCCGGTCCGCCGGACCCGCGCCCGTCCGGTACACCGGGCAGCGGGAACCGGGCGTGCACGTGGAAGCCGCCACCGGCCTGGGGCCCGGCGCGGAAATCACCACCGAGCGCGCCCACCCGCTCCCGCATTCCGGCGATGCCGTGCCCACCGTCCCCTGTGGAGACACCACTCTCCACTGTGGAGCTGGCCCGGCCGGTGTCGGTCACGTCGAGGGTCAGCGCCGCCGCACCGTAGTCGAGCCGTAGCTGCGCGGTGGCCGCCGGACCGGCGTGCCGCAGTACGTTGGTCAGCGCCTCCTGGGCCACCCGGTACGCGGTCAGATCCACTGTGGACGGTAGCTCCCGCCGCTGGCCCTGCACCGTCACGGAGACCTGCACGCCGGCGCTGGCGACCCGGGCGGCCAGGTCGGGCAGGGCGGCCAGGCCCGGCAGCGGCCCGCCGTGCCGGACCACGGCGAGTGCCGACCGCAGTTCGTCCAGCGCCTCCTTGCTGGTCCGGCTGATCGTGGACAGCGCCGACTCGGCCTGTTCCGGCCGTTTCGGCAGCAGGTGCAGAGCGATCTCGGCCTGCATGTGTATCGCCGCCAGCCCGTGCCCCACGATGTCATGAACCTCCTGCGCGATGTGCAGCCGCGCCTCGTACGCGTTGCGGCGCACCTCACCGGCCCGGTCGCGTGCGGCCGCCTCCCGGCCCAGCCGTACCACCCGGCCGACCGCGAACGGCAGTACCACCCAGGCCGAGCCGGGTACCAGGCCGAGCAACTGGCCCGATCGCAGCCCGTGCCCGAGCAGTCCGGCCAGCGCGAGGATCGCGGCGAGTGTCGCGGTGCGGACCGGTAGCCACGCGGCTACCGTGTACACCGCGACGGCGAAGGCGACCAGGATCGGCCCGTACGGGTACCCGACGATCAGGTACCCGGATGTCGCCACGGTGGCGACCGCGAGTACGGCGAGTGGCCAGATCCGGCGCAGCGCGAGCGGGAGCGTCGCGGCGAGGATCAACGCGATACTCAGCGGGTCGAACGGGTGCCTTCCGCTCTGCCAGCCGGGAAGCTGGTGCGCACGGGTCATCCCGATCGCGGCCAGCACCAGTACCAGCGCCAGCACCGAATCGATCGCCACCCGGCGCAACCGGCGCGACTGGGCACCACGCAGCTCGCAGCCGCGCTGCGATGGGTGACCGGCTGGTCGCGGAGAGGACCACTGCCCGATCGTCGCACCGGTGCCGCAGCGGTGCGTCCGTCCACAGGCGATGGTCGGGGTACGCCGCGGGGCGCAGCCAGCGGGGAACGCCTACGGCAGCCGGCGTACGCCCGGTTCAACCAGGGACCGGACGGCGCGACACTGGCCAGGCGGCAGGATCGGCTGGTCGGGTGCCGCCGCGACGACCAGTGCCATCGATGGACAGAAGTAGTAGTTTCTTCATGCTGAGCTATCCGGGTTGCGGTCTCCAGGCCACTGGTCCGCGGGCGGTGAAGGAGCATGGCGGATCCGTGTTCGACGAGGCACCGGGCGTAGTTCTGCTGCTGACCGCCGATACCGGCGGCGGTCACCGAGCCGCCGCCGAGGCGCTACGGCAGGCGTTGCACAGCCGGTACCCGCGCCGGCTGGTCGCGGTCACCTGCGACCCACTCACCGGTGTCCAGGCCAACCGGCTGGTGGGTTGGGTATGCCGCCGTTACGGGACGCTGCTGCGGGCGGCTCCGTGGCTCTGGTTGCTGGTGTTCCACGCGAGCAATACAACTATCGGCCTGCGGATCGTACGCAGGCTGCTGGCCCGGTGCGCGTCGGTACCGATCGCCGCGGCCGTGGCCCAGTTCCGGCCGCTGGCGGTAGTCGCCCTGCACCCGTTGCTCATCACGCCGGCGATCGCGGTCATCGGCGGACACTCACCCCGCCCGGCGCTGCTGACTGTCATCACCGACTTAGGAACTGTCCATCGTGGATGGTGGCATCCAGCGGTGGATCGGGTGGTGCTGCCGAACGCTGGCCATTCGCGGCCGCACCGGCGCGGTGACGGCCGGGGGATGGATCGCTGCGACGTGCTCGGGCTCCCGGTGCGGGAACAGTTCCGCCTCCGACCGGCGGATCCGGCGGCCAGAGCGGCTCTGCGCGCGTCGCTGGGACTCGACCCGGAGCGCTTCGTGGTACTGGTCACCGCGGGAGCCGAGGGAGTCAGCAGCCTGGCGGCATGGACCCGGGCGCTGGTCACCGGCGGCGCGGACTTCGATGTCGTCGCGGTGTGTGGCCGCAACGAGCGGTTGCGGGCCAGCCTCGACCGGCTGGCCGCGCTCTGCAGCCGGCGGTTGGTGGTGACCGGCTTCGTCGACAACATGGCGGACTGGCTGTGCAGCGCGGATGTTGTGGTGACCAAGGCCGGGCCGGGAATCATCGCGGAGGCCGCCTGCTGTGGCGTACCGATGCTGCTGGCGGGTCACTTACCCGGGCAGGAGGCGGGCAACACCGAGATCGTGGTGCGCGCCGGAGCGGGTTGGCCGGTACGCGGCCGGCGGCAACTGCGGGCACAGGTGGAGTATCTGCGCTCCAACCCGACCAGCCTCGACCGGATGCGCGCCGCTGCGCTCCGGCTCGGTACGCCCACCGCCGGGGACGAGATCGCTGATCTCCTCGCGCGCCAGGTCGGCCTCCACGCAGACCCTGTCCCGGAAAGGGATTCCCGGTGAGATGGCTGCGCCGTGCCGGCGGCTGGGTACCGCTGCTCGGCGAGGTCCGGGTCGGGCGAACCCAGCGACGGCTGACCGGCGGGTGGCGACGGGTGCCGCTGCGCCGCCGCGGCGCCACCGCGCTGGGCATCAGCTTCCGGCCCAGGCAATGCGAGGCGTTCGACCTCGATCCCAGGCAGACCCTGACCGCCCTGCTGGCGTACCCGTTCGAACTGGTACGCCTGGCCGCCTACTGGGACCGCATCGAGCCCGCACCGGGAGCCTTCGAACCCGGCGAGGTGGACTGGCAACTCGAGGCGGCGCAACGCGCCGGCAAGCACGTCATCCTCTGCCTCGGTCCGGTCAAGTCATTCGGCTACCCCGAGTACTTCGTGCCACGCCATCGCCTGGATGCCGCGCTACCCGAGGGCCGGCTCATCGACGGTGTATCCCATCCCGCTCTGCTCGAGGCGACCACGCAGTACCTGACCCGGCTGGTGCAGCGGTACCGGGACCGGGAGGCCATCATCGCCTGGCAGGTGGAGCACGAGGCGGTCGACCCGCTCGGCCTGGAGCACTCGTGGCGCCTCGCGGAGAGCTTTGTGCGGCAGGAGGTTGCCGCGGTCACGGCCGCGGACCCGTCCCGCCCGATCCTTCTCAACGGCTTCCTGCCCACCTCGACCGCGGTACTGGCGCACCAATGGTGGCGTACCAGGGACCAGGGGGACTCGGTGGCACTCGCGCAACGGCTGGCCGACATCGTCGGCGTGGACAGCTACCCACGCCACGCCCTGGCGAGTCTCGGCGGATGGGGCATCTACCTGGACGGCGCCGCCGCCATCCTCCCCGCCCGCCGCCGGCGCCGGCTACTGCGCCGGGCTGCCGCGGACGGGCGGAGAGTGATGGTCACCGAGGGGCAGGCGGAGCCGTGGGAATCGGTGACGGTCCCACCGAACCCGCGCGCCCGGGCCGCTTCCAGCTGCCCACCCGAGCGGATCCTCCAGAACTACACCGACTGGCTCGACTGGACACATAGGACACACACCGAGCTGAGCGGCTACCTGTTCTGGGGCGCCGAGTACTGGGTGATGCGCGCGCAGCAGGGCGACAGCAGCTACCTCGACGCGTTCGTCCGGGCCCTCGACGAGTCCTGACCCGTCACCAGGCAGGCGACGGCGTGCGCCGGGCCGCGCTCACCGGGCACGCAGCCGCCGGTACCGTGCATCGGCGCCGACCAGGGCGGCCGCTGCGGCGATCGCCCGTACCACCGGCCTGACGATGCGGCCGGGCAGGTAGGGCGCCCGTACCTCGGCGCGGAACTCGTGCATGAACAGGAACAGATCCACCAGGTGGGGTATCCGGCGCGGCCGGCCCGGCTCGCCCTTCGCCAGTGCGGCAGCCACTTCCAGCAACTCCTGCATCTGCCCGGCGGGCCGGGTCTCCACCATGACAAGCGCCTCGGTACCGCCGGCGTTGGCGAAGTGGTGCGGCGTACCGGGCGGTACGGTGAGGCTCTGCCCCGGCCCCAGCACCAACCTGCGCCGGCCGATCCGGAACCGGAGGTACCCCTCGACGACGGTGAAGCGCTCCCGCTGTCCAGGGTGTACGTGCCCGCTGGGAACCCGGCCGCCCGGAGCCAGCAGGAGGTCCCAGGCCAGGAGGGCGCCGCCGGATTCGGCGGCGGTGGTGCGGATTCTGATCCGTTCGCCGCTGGACGGGTTCTCGATCAGCGGTGCCGCGGAATACTCAGATCTGCGCATGGCGACATTGTGCCAGCCACAGCGGCTCCGCCGGATCAGCCGGAGAACGGCACCGGGTATCCGCCGTGGGGCGTAGTCACGCCGGCCCGGCTACGCCGGGGAGCGTACCGCCACCCGCCCACCCAACCGTCTACATGGGACTGTGGGCGAGGACTCCGGTGCACTGCCCATAATGGACGGACAGTGCACCGGGATGCCGTGGCGGCCAGCCGAACGCGCGACCCCGGCTGGCGCTTGGCCTCAGCTCGGCTTGGCCTCAGCTCAGTGGTGCGCGCAGCGCGAGGACGCGCTGCAGGGCGTGGAGTGCCTCGCCCCGGTCGAGCTGCCCGTCCGCGACCGCGGCCTGGAGTGCGTCGGTCGCGTCCTGGCCCTGCGCCACCGAGCGTGCGGAGCACAGGATGATGTCCATGCCGGCCGCCGCGGCCGCCACCGCGCGCGCACCCGTGTCGCCGAAGCTGTTCAGCGCGCCGGCCTCGATCGCGTCGGTGATCGTCACCCCTTGGAACTTCAGCCGCCCGCGCAGCTCGCCGCGCACGATCCGCGGTGACAGCCCGGAGGGCAGGTCCGGGTCGAGCGCCGGGTACGTTCCCCACGACGTCATGACCATGTCGACGTTGGCGTCGATCGCGTACGTGAAGGGCAACTCGTCGACGCTGCGCAGTTCCGACAGCGGCACGTCGATGACGACCGGCCCCAGGTCGGTGTTGGCGGCGCGAGCCGCGACGCCGAGGCCGGGGAAGTGCTTCGCACTGGTGACCACACCGAGGCTCTGCTGTGCGGTGATGGAGGCGGCTCCGCACTCGCCACAGACAACGGGATCCATGCTGTACGAGCGCCCGAACTGGTCGTCGAAGTTGCCGGCCACCCGGAACACGTCGAGTACCGGTGCGAGGTTGCAGTTCATCCCGGCGGTGAGGATGTTCTGCGCCGCGCCGACGCCCGCGGTGGTCGCGGTGCCGACCGGGTCCGCCGACGCGCCGATCTGCTTCTCGGTCAGGCCTGGCAGGCCGGGCAGCCGCTGTACGATGCCGCCCTCCTGGTCGGTCATCAGCAGCAGCGGGTATCCGACCCCGCTGTCCGCCTGGGCCTGCGCCAGCTCGCTGGTCACCGCTTGGATCTGGCTGGGGTAGCTACTGCGGTTGATGTTCTCGCCGAAGAAGATGACCCCGCCGACCAGCCCGGCGCGGATCGCGTCCAGCAGCGCCTGCGGTGGCGTCAGTCCGGGGTAGGACCAGATCACCCGCTGCCCGGCCTGCTGCGCGGGGGTCAGCTCGGAACCCGCGCCGCTCACCCCGGCGGCCGGGTCGGCGGCGATCGCCGGCGCCGCCTTCAGCAGCCCGGC
>JAFMQQ010000096.1 GCA_017354595.1 Micromonosporaceae bacterium | reverse complement strand
CCGCCCGGATCTTGCCTGCTGCACCGTCTTGCGTGCTGCACCGTCTTGCGTGCTGCGCCGTCTTGCGTGCTGCGCCGTGCACGGCGATTGACAAAGCAATGTTTTACGTAAAGACTGCCTTTCGTAATGAGAGACATCGTCTACCTCGACCAGATCGAGCAGGCTGAGGCCCTGCTGAAGCCGCAACGGATCGAAGTCCTGCGGCAGCTCGCCGAGCCGCGCTCGTGCACCGAGGTGGCGGTCGAGCTCGACCAGACCCCGCAGCGGGTCTACTACCACGTCAAGCGCCTGCTCGGGGCCGGACTGGTGCGCCAGGTGGCCGAGCGCCGGGTGCGCGGGATCAACGAGGGGATCTATCAGGCGGCTGGCCGGTCCTACTGGCTGTCCCCGCGGGTGGTGGGCCGGATCGGGCTGCGCCAGACGCAGGACCGGCTCAGCCTGGGCTACCTGCTGGACCTGATGGAGGACGTGCAGGCGGACCTCGCCACCCTCGACCTCACCCGGCCCGATCTGCCCTCGATCGGCGTCTCCGGGGATATCCGGGTACGCCCGGAGCAGCGCACCGCGTTCCTCGACGAGTTGCAGCGGATGCTGCAGGACCTGTTCACCCGCTACGGCGGTGCACACGGCGAGGCGTTCCGTCTCGCCGTCGCCTGCTATCCAAAGGGAGATCCCGATGATCGAACCTGACCTGCTCCTGCGTGCGGTCGTCCCGGCCCCGCCCGAGGCGGTGTACGAGGCGCTGACCGACCCGGCCGCGCTGCGCGTCTGGCTGGCCGAGCACGCCGACGTGGAGTTGCCCGGCAAGTACGAGTTCTGGGGCCGCTACACGCCGGACGGCGCCGAGCCGCACCAGCGCGTGTTGCATGTGGACGAACGCACCATCCGGTTCGCCTGGACCCTTGACGGGGTGCAGACCACGGTCGAGTTCCAGCTCGGCGAGGACGAGGACGGCACGCTGGTCACGCTGAGCCAGAGCGACCTGCCGAGCTTCGAAGACGTGCTGGCCGACAAGGCCGGTGCCCGTGGCGCGTTGCAGCCGTTCTGGTCGCTGGCGATCGTCAACCTGGCGGACTACCTGGCCGGTCGTGCGCCGACCCCCAGGTGCGACTTCACCTCGGCCGACCTGCGGGCCGAGGTGGTGATCGACGCGGCGCCGGAGGCGGTCTTCGACTCGATGACCCAGGCGGAGCACTTCCGCCGGTGGTCCGGCGTGAATGTGGACATCGAGCCCTATGTGGGCGGTCGCTTCGCGATGGGCGGCTTCGAGGTGGACCCCGGCGGGGTCAGGTTCGTCGAGTTCGAGCCGGGCCGCAAGGCGACGCTGCGCTTCGCCGATGGCCTCACCGCCAGCTGGGAGCTCGACGGGTCGGACGGCAAGACACGGCTCCGCACGGTGCAGAGCGGCTTCGACCCGACGAACCCGCCGTACCCGGGTTGGGCCGGCTGGCTGGCCGGGGTCGCCGAGTTGCGGCGCTATCACGAGCTACCCCGGTGGCGCTCGATCTGGCGTCAGATCCAGATCGCCGGCCTACCCGACGCGATGCTCAGCAACGACCAATAAAGAGAGCTGGCTGGCTTTCGCTGTCTCGTTTCCCGCTGCCAGGTCAATCATATCGGCCGGTCAAGTCGTTCCGAATCGTTCTGGAAAACGATTTTGGGCTCCGAACTGGCGCATATTCTCGGTGAAGCTTCTCGGGAAGCCCGCCGGGAGTTGTGGCCGACAAAGGGAGCCCCGTGACCGAGGAAGAACGGCAGATCGCCATCGAGCAGCGGGTCGTCGACGAGGTCTACCAACGCCTGGAGGTCATGCGCGGGCAAGCCAGGCAGTTGAAGGACGAGGGGCACAGCCGGGCCGCCACCGGCCCGCGTACCGGCCTGGTCGAGCGCGACGCGATGGTCCTCTCCGCGGCCGCCCGGCTGTCCGATCTGGACAGTCAGGAGGAGGGGATCGTCTTCGGCAGGCTGGACTTCGACGACGGCGACACCTACCGGATCGGCCGTCTGGGTGTTCGCGACGAGGACCGGCGGCCGCTGGTGGTGGACTGGCGCGCGCCCGCCGCCGCGCCGTTCTACCGGGCCACCCCGGGTGAACCGCTCGGGGTGGATCGTCGACGGGTCATCACCTGTCGCGGCCCCAAGGTGATCGAGCTCGATGACGATGTTCTGTCCACAAAGGATATCGAAGGCGTGGTCGGCGAGGGTGCCCTGCTCAGGTCGTTGACCCGCAAGCGCGACGAACACATGCGCGACATCGTCGCGACGATCCAGCGCGAGCAGGACGAGGCGATCCGGGCGCCCGCCCGCGGAGTCACCCTGATCACCGGCGGCCCCGGTACCGGCAAGACGCAGGTGGCGCTGCACCGGGCGGCGTACCTGCTCTACACCGACCGGGGCAGGTTCGCCGACGGCCGGGTGCTGGTGGTCGGGCCGTCCACGGTCTTCACCGAATACATCGGCCGGGTGCTGCCCGGCCTCGGCGAACAGAGTGTCCACTTGCGAGCGATCGGCGAGCTGTTCCCGGGTGTCACGGCGACCCGGCGCGACCCGGCGGGTGTGGCCCGTACCAAGGGCGACCTGCGGATGGTTCCGGTGCTCACCGACCTGGCCTGGGACACCCCACCCAACGCGCCGGATCAGCTGCGCTCGCTCACGGCCGACGACCTGGCCAGGGCCCGGCTCGAAATCAGGAAGCGCTGCGAGGCGAGCGGGGTCAAGCCCAACGGCGGCCGTACCATCGCGGCCCAGGTACTCGCCGAGATGCTGGACGGCAGGCAGGTACCGGACGCCTTCCTCAATGCGTGGTGGCCGCCGCTGACCCCGCAGGGCGTCCTGCCGGCGCAGAACGGCGAGTGGACGGTGGACGACGTACCGCTGCTCGACGAGCTGGCCGAGATCCTCGGCGAGCAGGAGTTGCCGGAGGCGGCCGCGCCGCAGTGGCAGCCGCCCGAGCTCCACAGTGGACTCCGCGTGGCCGAGACCTTCGTACTGAGCTGGAGCTTGGCTGACGGTTGGCAGCTGTTCGCACCCGGCCTGGCCACCCCGATCGCCGTCTCCGGGCAGGCAATCGACAACAACGGCTACTGGGCGGCGCAGCGCTGGGCGGCGGCGGTCATCCTGCGCGAGGGCCACAAGGTGACCGGCTGGATCGACGGCTTCGACCCGTACGGCGAGGAGGGGTACGTGCCGGTGCTGGCCGAGCCGCTGCCGGTCGCCGAGGCCGAGGAGCCGGAGGAGGATGTGTACCTGCACGTCATCCTCGACGAGGCGCAGGATCTGTCGCCGATGGAGTGCCGGATGATCGCCCGCCGGGCGGCCCACGCCTCGATGACCATCGTCGGCGATCTCGGTCAGGCCACCCATCCGCTGGCCGTCGAGTCCTGGCCGGAGCTGTTACGGCGACTGGGCAAGCGGGACGTCACGACGCTCGACCTGCCGACCGGGTACCGGGTACCCCAGGTCATCGCCGACTTCGCCGCCCGGGCGCTGGCGCCGGGGATCGAGCCCACCCGCTCGTTCCGGCCCGGCGGCACCCTGGAAGTCCGGCGGGTGGACGACCTGGCCGCGGCGGTCGCTCGGGAGAGCGGCGCGGTCATCGCCGCCGACCACCGCGCGGCGTCGTTGAACGCGATCCCGGTCAGCCAGATCAAGGGCCTGGAGTACGACCGGGTGGTGCTGGTCGAGCCGGCCGAGATCGTGGCCGCCGAGCCTCGCGGCATGAACCGGCTCTACGTCGCCCTGACCCGGGCCGTCGCGGAGCTGGTGATCCTGCACACGAAGCCGCTGCCGGCCAACCTCGCGGTATGAGCGCCGGCGGCCACGGGCAGCCGGGCCACGGCTTCTGAACCGGGCCTGCGGCCGGCTATGCTTACCATGATCGGCTCGCCGGAGCGGTCGGGCCTGGTAGGCAAGGCTTTGGGGGTACGGTGTCCGCGCTGCCATGGTTGCATGTGGACGGTGACCGGCTCGCCGACGACAGCGGGCGGACGGTACGGCTGGTCGGTGTGGGCCTCGGCGGCTGGATGAACCTGGAGAACTTCATCACCGGGTACCCGGGCAACGAGCAGGACATCCGGCGCGCGATGCGCGAGGCGATGGGGCAGGCGGCGTACGACGCCTTCTTCGACGCGTTCACCGACGGCTTCTTCGCCGACCCGGACGCCGCGCTGCTCGCCTCGGTCGGGCTGAACTGCGTACGCATCGCGGTGAACTACCGGCACTTCGAGGATGACGCGAACCCGTTCAAGCTGAAGGAGGAGGGCTTCGCCCGGCTGGACCGGGTGGTGCAGATCCTTGCCCGGCACGGCATCTACTCGGTGATCGACCTGCACGCCCTGCCCGGCCGGCAGAACGAGCACTGGCACAGCGACAACCCGACCCACCGGGCGGAGTTCTGGCAGCACCCGCACTTCCAGGACCGGGTCGTGCACCTGTGGGAGGCGTTCGCCGACCGGTACCGGGACCGGCCCGAGGTGGCCGGGTACAACCCGATCAACGAGCCGTCCGACGCGACCGGGGTGGTGCTGCCGGCCTTCTACCGGCGCCTGGCCGGCGCGGTACGCGCGATAGACCCGCGGCACATCCTGTTCCTGGACGGCAACCGGTACTCGACCGACTTCTCCGCCTTCGAGACCGGCTGGGAACCGTTGCCCGACACCGTCTTCACCGTGCACGACTACGCGCTTCCCGGCATCGTGCAGGACACCAGCTACCCGGGTACCACCCGCGGCGAGTACTTCGACCGGGGCATGCTGGAGCAGACCTTCCGGCACCGCACCGAGTTCATGCGCCGGACCGGTACCCCGCTGTGGGTGGGGGAGTTCGGTCCGGTGTACCCCGACCCGGCGCAGGACGAGTGGCGGTACCGGCTGCTGCTGGACCAGCTGGAGATCTACCGCGAGTACGGCGCCGGATGGTCACTGTGGACATACAAGGACATCGGCCTGCAGGGCTTGGCGTACCCGCGGGCCGACAGCCCCTACCTGGCGCTGATCCGGCCGGTGCTGGCGGCCAAACAGCGGCTCGGAGTCGACGCGTGGGCCGGTACCGACGCGGCCATCCGGGATGTGATCGGCCCGATCGAGGCGCTGTTCGACCGGGAGTTCCCCGAGTACGAGCCGTGGCCGTGGGGCCGGCAGCAGCACATCGCCTTGCTGGTACGGCACATCCTGCTCGCCGAGCCGCTCGCGCAGCGGTACGCGGCGCTGTTCCGGGGCGTGACACCGGAGCGGGCCCGCCAGCTGGGCGGCTCGTTCCAGCTCGCCGAGTGCCAGCAGCGGGACGGCCTGCTGCAGCTGCTCCGCACGCACCTGGCCCAGCAGTGAGCTGGCCGGCAGTGCGCCCCGGGTCCACTCTGGAGAGTCCGCGCAGCACCACCCCGGTGCTGGGGGTACGGATGGTGGCCACAGGTGGCATCGGTCAGCGCTACCTGGTCCCGGGTACCGCCACCACGGGGATCAAGTGATGGCAACACGGTACGCGCTGGTCGGCACCGGTTCGCGCGCGCAGATGTACCTCGCCGCGATCGTCGGTCCACATGCGACAGACGCGGAACTCGTCGCCTGGGCCGACCCGAACCCGGGCCGGCTGGAGTGGTCCGGGCACGTCTTCAGCGACGCCGGCGCTGCCGTGCCCCGCGCATTCGGAGTCGACGAGCTGGCTCGGGTGGTGCGCGCCGAGCGGATCGACCGGGTCATCGTGACCTCACCCGACTTCACCCATGCCGGGTACATCGTCAGCGCGCTGGACGCGGGCGCCGATGTCATCGTGGAGAAGCCGCTGACCACGACCGAGGAGGGGGTACGCCAGATCGCCGAAGCGGTCGCGCGCACCGGCCGCACGGGTGCCAGCAGCCCGGTGACGGTCACCTTCAACTATCGGTACTCGCCCCGCAACTCGGCCCTGAAGCGGGTCATCGCGTCGGGGCAGATCGGCGAGGTCACCTCCGTCCACTTCGAATGGGTACTGGACACCGCACACGGGGCCGACTACTTCCGCCGGTGGCACCGCGAGAAGCAACACTCCGGCGGGTTACTGATTCACAAGTCCTCGCACCACTTCGACCTGGTGAACTGGTGGCTTGCCGACACACCGGCCCGGGTCTTCGCCAGCGGCGGGCTGCGCTTCTACGGCGCGGCGGCCGCCGCGCGCCGGGGAATCGGGCCGCGGCCGGACCGCGGCAGCACGGATTCGCCGCTGCGCGACGCGTTCAGCCTCGACCTGCGCGCCGACCCGACGCTGCGCGGGCTCTACCTGGAGCAGGAGCACCACGACGGGTACCGGCGCGACCGCGATGTCTTCGACCCGGGAATCACCATCGAGGACAACCTGTCCCTCGTGGTCGACTACGCGGGCGGCGCCAGCATGGCGTACTCGCTGAACGCGCACAGCCCGTGGGAGGGGTACACGGTCGCCGTCAACGGTACCGCCGGCCGGGCCGAACTGTCTGTTGTGGAGCGTGGTGCGGTGCTGCTGGACGCGGAAGGGCGAACCGTTCTGGACCCGTCGGCCACACCGGACTCGGTGCTGACGGAGCAGGCCCGGCCGGTGGCGGAGCGGCTGGTGGTGCAGCGGCACTTCGAGCCGGCGCGCGAGGTCGAGATACCGCGGGGTACCGGCGGGCACGGCGGCGGCGACGCGCAACTACTCGCGGATGTGTTCCGTGGCACCGAACAGGACGAGCTCGGCCGGGCCGCCTCGTGGCTCGATGGGGTCCGCTCCGTGGTTGTCGGCCTGGCCGGCAACCGATCGCTCTCCACTGGCCAGGCGGTCGCCGTCGCTGACCTGGAGGTCGGCCCGGCGCTTGCCGGCCCGGGTACCACGCGCTGACCCGGGCCCGGCTCACCGCCTCCGCGATCGGGTCGGCCGGCGTGCGGCCTGCGGCGTGAGTCAACACTTCGGCCGGCGCAGCACCAAGCTGCGAGGCGGCGACATGTGGCAACGCCAGACCGACCATCAGATCCCGCGTGGATCGCCATCCATGCCAGCATATAGCGACGTATCAATGGTCTCAATTTGGTCGACGGCTTCGCGACACGCCGGGCGTGGTGGACAGCTGTGGGAGAATTCCTATGTGGACGGGGAGGGCCGGGCGGTGTGGGGACTGTCCGATGTGGAGCTGATCGCCCGCATCGACCAGTGCCACGCCCGGGAACAGCAGGCCGCCGCCGAGAAGTTGGCGGCGGTCGCCGAGTTCGAGGCCCGCAACCTGGCTCGCCAGCAGGGCGCGTCGTCGACCACCTCCTGGTTGCGGGACCGACTGCGGCTCTCGTCGGGTACCTGCCACCGGATGGTGGAGTTGGCCAGGGCGCTGGATCGGATCGCTCCGCAGACCCGGGATGCGCTGGCCGCCGGACAGCTCAACTCGGAGCAGGCAACCGTGATCGCGGCTGTGGTGCGGGAACTGCCTGATGGGGCGGGGCCGGAGGTGGCGGCGAAGGCCGAGGGGCTGCTGGTCGAGCAGGCGGCCGCCCTGGACCCGAACGGTTTGCGGATCGCTGGCGCGCACATCCTCGGCTATGTGGCGCCGGAGCTGGCCGACGAGCACGAACGCCGCCAGTTGGAGCAGGCCGAGAAACGGGCGGGTCAGCGGCGCCACTTCACGCTGTCGCCAGATGGCGCCGGTGGGGTGCGGTTGCACGGGCTGCTGGATCAGGCGGCCGCGGCGACCGTGTCCGCTGCGTTGGATCCGTTGTCCCGGCGGGCCGGCCAGTTGGACGAGCGCACCCCGGGCCAGCGCCGCGCCGACGCCCTGGTCGACATCGCCCAGTTGGCGTTGGACACCGAGACCCTGCCCGAACACGGCGGCGATCGGCCCGGCGTGGTCGTCACACTCAACTACGACCTGCTCGCTGGGCAGGTGGCGGCGGGCACCCTGGACACCGGTGAGCGACTCTCCCCCGAAACGGTCCGCCGGCTGGCGTGCGACGCCAAGCTGATCCCGGCGATGCTGGGCGGGCAGGGCCAGGTGCTGGACGTCGGCCGGGAACGGCGACTGTTCACCGGCCCGCTGCGGCGAGCACTCGCCATCCGGGATGGCGGATGTGCCTTTCCCGGCTGCGATCGCGCGCCCAAGTATTGCCACGCCCATCACCCCAAGAGCTGGCTGGACGGCGGCCCGACCTGTCTGTCAAACGGCGTCCTGCTGTGTTCCTACCACCACACGATCATCCACAGTGGAGAGTGGCTGGTGTACATCGCCACCGACGGACACCCAGAATTCATCCCTCCACCTTGGATAGACGAGCACCAGCGCCCGGTACGCAACAACCGAAGACCGTACGGCCGCCACCCGTAAGAGACGATCCCTTGTGGAACGCCGTCGGGTCGCCCGCGGTGGGCTACGTCCCCCGGGACGATCGGGCCAACATCTCGCGGTGGCTCCAGGTGGCGCGACCGCGCCACGGCAAGCGGTTGTGAGGGCTGGGTAGGTCCGTTCACCAGCTCGACTCGTCGGGCCGCCCTGCGTACGAAGGGGTTGTCGTCGTCGACGCAGAACCGTCGAGGACATCGCCGGCAATCGCCCAGCCATAGGCGATCTGAGCCTCGGGCTCGTCGGGCCATCGAGTGCCGCGTAAAGCTGCAACACTTGGTCCTATGGAGTCGACCCGGGAAATCATCGCAGGTACCCTTGCGTTCCGGTTGTTCATTACTGGCTTCAGAGTGTCTCTG
>JAFMQQ010000095.1:6734-8673 GCA_017354595.1 Micromonosporaceae bacterium | reverse complement strand
GTACTGGCCGGTCAGCCCGGCCGGCCGGGGTCGGCGGTGGTCCTGGAGGCGCCGGTGGGCTGGCACTGGCGGGCGGGCGCGGCGGAGCGCCGGGTGGACCGGCACCCTGCCGCTGCGGTCCGACGTTCCGGATCGAGTTGAACCGGCTGTCCGGCCCGGGGCGCCGTACCTGCCGCACTGTCGGCTGGGTGTCGTCCAACTGCTGAGGGCGACGCGGTGGCAGCCTGACCGGTCGCTCGCCGGTGTCGCCGGGGGACGGGCGGGGCGGGTGGGAATCGGGTCCGGGTCGCCACTCCGGTCCGGTGCGACCAGCGGGTCCGCTGGGCGGTTGTGGTCCGGACCGGCCGGGAGGCGGCTGCGGTGGCTGTGCTCCCGGCCGCGGGGCGTTGGGCGGGTTCGCGTCCCGTGGCCCGATGCCTCTGGGTTCCGATCGGGCCCGCCGCAGGTCCTCGATCCAGCCGGTCTCCTCGGACGGTTCATCCCGGCGGCGGCCAGACTGAGGCGGGGTCGGTCGCTTGCCCCTGCCGGTACGGTCCGGATCGGTCACGCTCGCTCCCCCTCTCCTGGCCCGGTCTCCTCCGCCCCTCGCACGATACGGCGCAGCCGTGGCAGCCGTTCCGCGACCGCCCGCTCGGCGCCGTGCTCGGTCGGCTGGTAGTAGTCGCGCCCGACAACCTCGGCGGGAGGGTACTGCTGGGCGACCACGCCGCGGGGGTCGTCATGAGGGTACCGGTAGCCGGCACCGTGGCCGAGTCCCTTCGAGCCCTGGTAGTGGGCGTCCCGCAGGTGTACGGGCACCGCACCGGCCAGGCCGGCGCGGACATCCGCCATGGCGGTACCCAGTGCCGTGGTCACCGCGTTCGACTTCGGCGCGGTGGCCAGGTGTACCACCGCCTGTGCGAGGTTGAGCTGCGCCTCGGGTAGCCCGATCAGCGCCACCGCCTGGGCGGCGGCGGCCGCGGTCTGGAGGGCCGTGGGGTCCGCCATACCCACGTCCTCGCTCGCGAAGATCACCAGACGCCGGGCGATGAACCGGGGGTCCTCGCCGGCCACCAGCATCCGGGCCAGCCAGTGCAGGGCGGCGTCCACATCGGACCCACGCAGGCTCTTGATGAAGGCGCTGGCAACGTCGTAGTGCGCGTCCCCGTCCCGGTCGTACCGCACCGCCGCGACATCCACCGCCTGCTCGGCGGTGGCCAGGTCGATCTCGACCACGCATTCCTGGCTGGGCATGCCCTCCCTGGGTGCGCTGCGCGCCTGTGCCGCCCCGGCTGCGACCTCCAGCGCGGTCAGCGCGCGGCGTACGTCGCCGCCGGCCAGCCGGACCAGATGGTCTTCAGCATCGGCGGCGAGACGGACCGCGCCGCCGAGCCCGCGCTCCTCGGTCACCGCGCGCCGCACCAGGGACCGCACCACATCATCGCCGAGGGGGTGCAGGGTCAGCAGCACGCACCGGGACAGCAGTGGTGAGATGACGGAGAAGTACGGATTCTCGGTGGTCGCGGCGAGCAGTACCACCGTGCGGTCCTCCACGGCGGCCAGCAGCGAGTCCTGCTGGGTCTTGCTGAACCGGTGCACCTCGTCGATGAACAGGACGGTCGCCCGGCCGCCGGCGCGCCGCTGCTGGCGGGCCGCGTCGATCACCGCCCGCACGTCCTTTACCCCGGCCGAGAGCGCGGACAGGGCGGCGAACCGCCGGTCGGCCGAGCCGGCGACCAGGTGCGCGATGGTGGTCTTGCCGCTGCCCGGCGGCCCCCAGAGGATCACCGAACTCGGCGTATCCCCGGTGACCAGCTGGCGCAGGGGCGCACCCGGCGCCAGCAGATGCTCCTGCCCGGCGAGTTCGTCCAGGGTGCGCGGGCGCATCCGTACCGCCAGCGGGGCGCCGGGCCCGGGGTTTCCGAACCCGTTCGACCCGCCAGCGCCGACAGGCGCGGGC
>JAFMQQ010000095.1:0-6724 GCA_017354595.1 Micromonosporaceae bacterium | reverse complement strand
GGGGGGGGGGGGGGGGGTCGAGAGTGAACAGCCCGTCGGTCTCCATCAGGACGACAGTACCGGCCAGGCGCCGGGGCACCCCCTCAGCGACGCCAGCGCAGCTTGCCGGTGGGCGCCAGGTGCAGGGCGAGCAGCAGCAGGGCGAGGGTGGTGAGGGTACCGGGGTTGATCAGCTCGTTGTAGCTCTTCCCGGTGAGCTCCAGGATGAACGCGATGGCGAGAATGATCGCCGCGATGATCGCCAGCACTGGTACCTCCGAGGGGTTGGGGACTTCCGCCGGCGGGATGGGTGGAGCCGGCGAGCAGAAGATATCTGTAGATACCCCCCGGAGGCCCGGGCTAAGCCTTCGGCCCCGGATCAGCAGTCGGCCCCGGATCAGCAGTCGGACCGGCGCTCGCCTTCGGCTTGGCGTCGATCCCGGCCTCGCGGCGCTGCTGCCCGGTGATCGGAGTCGGCGCGCCGGTCAGCGGGTCGAACCCGCCACGGGTCTTCGGGAACGCGATCACCTCGCGGATCGAGTCGGCGCCCGCCAGCAGCATGCACACCCGGTCCCAGCCGAAGGCGATCCCGCCGTGTGGCGGCGGACCGTACTTGAACGCCTCCAGCAGGAAGCCGAACTTCTCGCTCGCCTCCCGCTCGTCGATGCCGAGTGTGCTGAATACCCGGCGCTGTACGTCGGCCCGGTGGATACGGATCGAGCCGCCACCGATCTCGTTGCCGTTGCAGACAATGTCGTACGCGTAGGCGAGCGCCCGCTCGGGGTCCTCCTCGAACCGGTCGATCCACTCGGCATTGGGCGAAGTGAACGGGTGGTGTACCGCCGACCAGCCGACCCGGTTGCCGGCGTCGTCGGTCGCCGGCTCGAACATCGGCGCGTCCACCACCCAGCAGAAGGCCCAGGCGCCCTCCTCTGCACCCTGCCCACCGATCAGGCCGACCCGCCGGGCGATCTCGACCCGCGCCGCGCCGAGCAGCTCCTGCGCCTCGCGCCGGTCCGCCCCGGCCGCGAAGAAGACCGCGTCGCCCGGCTTGGCACCGACCGCGTCGGCGAGGCCGGCCAGGTGCGCGTCGGAGAGGTTCTTCGCCACCGGTCCGCGCGGCTGGCCGGTCTCCGCGTCCAGCACCACGTACGCCAGCCCGCGGGCGCCGCGCGCCTTGGCCCAGTCCTGCCAGGCGTCCAGCTCCTTGCGCGTCTGACCGGCGCCGCCCGGCATCACTATCGCGCCGACGTATCCGCCCGCCTCGATCGCCGCGGCGAACACCCGGAACCCGGTTCCGGCGAGGTAGCCGGTCAGCTCGGTCAGCTCCAGACCGTACCGCAGGTCGGGCTTGTCGGTGCCGTACCGGTCCATCGCCTGGTGCCAGGTCAGCCGCGGTACCGGCTGCCGGAGGTCGTACCCGGCCAGCTCCCGCCAGAGCGCCCGGACGATCTCGGTGCCCAGCTCGATCACGTCCTCTTCGTCCACAAAGGACATCTCGATGTCCAGCTGGGTGAACTCGGGCTGCCGGTCGGCGCGGAAGTCCTCATCCCGGTAGCAGCGGGCGATCTGGTAGTACCGCTCCAGCCCGGCCACCATCAGCAGCTGCTTGAACAGCTGCGGCGACTGGGGCAGCGCGTACCACTGCCCGGGCTGCAGCCGTACCGGCACCAGGAAGTCCCGGGCCCCCTCCGGGGTGGAGCGGGTCAGCGTCGGCGTCTCGATCTCGTGGAAGCCACGCTCGTCGAGCACCCGCCGGGCGATCTGGTTGGCCCGGCTGCGCAGCTTCAGTGCCGCGGCCGGTCCGGTGCGGCGCAGGTCCAGGTACCGGTACTTCAGGCGTACGTCATCACCGGCGTCGACGTAGTCGTCCACCGGCAGTGGCAGCGCACCGGCCTCGGAGAGGATCTCCAGCCGCTCGACGGTCACCTCGACCTCGCCGGTGGGCAGCTCCGGGTTCTCGTTGCCGGCCGGTCGCCGGGACACCAGGCCGGTCACCAGCACGCAGTACTCGTTTCGCAACGCGTGCGCCTGCTCCGCTGCCGAGCCTTCCCGGAACACGACCTGCGCGATGCCGGAGGCGTCCCGCAGGTCCACAAAGGTCACGCCGCCGTGGTCGCGGCGGCGGGCCACCCAGCCGGCGAGGGTCACGGTGCTGTCGACGTGCGAGGCGCGAAGCGTGCCGGCCTCATGGCTGCGGATCACGGTGTCTCCCTCTAGGCGTGTGGTCGCTGCCGCGGATGCTGACGCTGCCCCAGATGCTACGGACCGCCGCCGGGCGGCCCGGCCGCCGGCTACTGGTCGGCGGGGCGCAGCACCCCCGCGCCGGCCGCGATCGCGGCGGCCAGCAGGACGACGAGCAGGAAGGAGACGGTCAGCGAGGAGAGGCTCGCGATACCCCCGATGATGCCCGGTGCCACCAGACCGCTGCCGTACGCGATGCCGGCCACGCCCGCGATGCTGCGGCCGGGATGCGGGCCGATCCGCCCGGCCGTAGCGAAGACCAGCGGTACCACCACGGCGATGCCGATACCGATCAGCGCGAAGCCGCACAGCACCGGGACGATCTGCCGGGCCAGTACCACACCGAGCGCGCCGGCGGTGGCACACAGGCCGGCCAGCCGTACCGTGGCCACCCGCCCGATCAGGCGTACCACCCGGTCCCCGGCGAACCTGGCCACCGCCATGCTGACGCTGAAGGTCGCCACGGTCAGCGCCGCCGTACCCGCCGACTGGTCGAGCACCTTGCGTACGTACACCGCCGACCAGTCCAGGCCGGCGCCTTCGGCGAAGACCGCGCACAGCCCGATCAGGCCGATCAGCAGCACTGGACGCGACGGCAGCGCGAACGCGGGCGGCGGGTCGACCTCCGGCTCCGGCCGGTGCGGGAGCAGCCAGAAGCTGGCCGCAAGTCCGGTGACCGCGAGCCCGAGCGCGGCGACCAGGAAGTGCGGCCCGGCGTCCGGGGTGATCCGTACCGCCGCGGCCGCCGCCGCCGATCCGACCAGCCCGCCCACGCTCCAGCACCCGTGCATGCCCGACATGACCGATCGGCCGTACCGCTGTTCGACGAGTACGGCGTGTGCGTTCATCGCAACGTCGGACAGCCCGGCCGCGGCGCCGTACAGGATGAGCAGCGGGCAGAGCAGGGCGAGCGAGGTCGGTATCGCGGGCAGCAGCAGGGCCGCGCACCAGACCAGGATCAGCACCCGGACCAGGGAGCGCAGGTTGTTGCGGTGCACCAGCCGGCCGGAGGCGGGCATGGCCAGCAGGGCGCCGAGGCCGGGCATCAACAGGGCGATCCCCAGACCGCCGGCGCTGACACCGACGTGGTCGGCCACCCACGGCAGCCGTGCCGCGAAGCTGCCCGTCACCCCGCCGTGTACCGCGAAGACCACACCCGTCGCCACCCGCGCCCGCCGCAATGAGGCCGGTACCGGAAGGACCGCCGGCGCGGCTTCGCCGTGGACCGTATCCGCCATGAAGGGCACCGTATCGCGGATACCAACCGGATGGTAGGTTTCTGTCCGTGCGGGACGATCATGGCTACGCCAAGGGCCGCGCCAAGCGGCGGGAGATCCTTGATGAGGCGATGGCGCTCTTCGGCGCCTCGGGATACCGGGGCACCTCGCTGCGCGAGATCGCCGCGCGCTGCGGTCTGTCCCATCCCGGGCTGCTGCACCACTTCCCGACCAAGCAGTCGCTGCTGCTGGCCGTCCTGGAACACCGCGATGAGGTGGACGGCGCCCGGCTGACCGGCCGCACCGGCCTGGCCATGCTGCACGGCCTGATCGAGCTCGCGGCGCTCAACGCCACCCGGCCGGGCATCGTCGAGCTGTTCACGGTGCTCTCCGCCGAGGCCACTGCGGCCGACCACCCGGCACACGAATACTTCGTGCGGCGGTACCAGTCCACGGTCCACACCATCGAGAAGGCCTACGGACGGATACGCGCCGACGGGGCGCTGCGACCCGGGATCGAGCCGGGTGCGGCCTCCCGCCAGCTCGTCGCACTCATGGACGGTCTGCAGATCCAGTGGCTGCTCAGCCGCCGCAGGTTGGACATGGCGGCAGTTCTGCGCGCCCACCTGCAGGCGCAGCTGACGGTACCGCTGCCGGTCAGCTGATCGTCGGGTACCGGTCGGCCTCGGGCGGCTGCCAGGTCTGCGGGTCGGCGGTGGCCTGCTCGCCCGACCGGATGTCCCTGACCTCGCCACCATCCGGGAACCAGACGTACGGGATGCCGCGGCGCTGCGCGAAGCGGATCTGCCGGCCGTACTTCGCCGCCGACGGGGCGACCTCGGTCGGGATGCCGCGCCGGCGCAGAGTCGCGGCGATCCGGTCGCAGGCCGGGCGGGAGTCCTCGTCCGGCAGCGCGACCAGCACGCAGGTGGGCACCGGGCGGGAGATGGACAGGGTACCGGCGCCGAAGAGCAGCCCCAGGATCCGGGTCACCCCGATCGAGATGCCGACCCCGGGGAACCGGTCGGTGCCACTGGTCGCCAGGTTGTCGTACCGGCCGCCGGAGCAGACCGAACCGTACCGCTCGAAGCCGGTCAACTGGGTCTCGTACACGGTGCCGGTGTAGTAGTCCAGCCCGCGCGCGATGCGCAGGTCGGCGACGAGTACTCCGGGCGCGTGCTCCCGGCCCGCCTCGACCACCCGTACCAGCTCCGCCAGCCCCTCGTCCAGCAGCGGGTCCTTGACGCCCAACGCATGTACCGCCTCGGCGAACGACTCGTCGGGCGCGCTGATCTCGGCGAGCGCGAGGCACGCCTTGGCCTGTGCCTGGCTCGCCCCGGCCGTCCCGGTCAGCAGCTCGGCGACCTTGGCCGGGCCGATCTTGTCCAGCTTGTCGACCGCACGCAGCGCCGCCTCCGGATCGCCGATGTCCAGCCCCCGGTAGAAGCCCTCGCACAGCTTGCGGTTGTTCACCTGGAGCCGGATCGGCGGGATCGGTAGCGAGCCGAGCGCGTCGATCACCACCAGCGGGATCTCCACGTCGTAGTGGAACGGCAGCTCGTCCCGGTCGACCACGTCGATGTCGGCCTGGGTGAACTCCCGGTACCGGCCCTCCTGCGGCCGCTCGCCGCGCCACGACTTCTGGATCTGGTACCGGCGGAACGGGAACTGCAGCCGGCCGGCGTTCTCCAGCAGGTACCGGGCGAATGGCACGGTCAGGTCGAAGTGCAACCCGAGCCCGGCGTCGCCGCCGCCATCCTCGCCGTCAGCCTGCAGCCGGCGCAGCAGGTACACCTCCTTCGAGGTCTCCCCCTTGCGCAGCAACTGGTCCAGCGGCTCCACCGCGCGGGTCTCCAGCGGCGCGAAGCCGTAACTTTCGAAGCTGGTCCGGATCCGGTCCAGCAGCTGCTGCTCGATCATCCGCTGAGCCGGCGACCACTCCGGGAACCCGGAGATCGAGGCGGGACGGGTCATCGGGCTACCAACCTCGTTCCGGGGCGACTCGCGCCAGGTCCTGAAGGTACGGGTTCCCCACCCGCTCCCGGGCGATCGTCGTGGTCGGGCCGTGGCCGGGCAGCACCACCGTCTCGTCGGGCAGGGTGAGCACCTTCTCCCGCAGGCTGGCCACCATCGCCGCCGGATCGCCCCCCGGCAGGTCGGTACGCCCGATCGAACCGGCGAACAGTACATCGCCACTGAAGCAGACCGGTTCATCCCGGCCGGGCATGCGCAGCAGTACCGAGCCGGCGCTGTGCCCGGGGGCGTGATCCACGGTGACCCGGACGCCGGCCACCTCGATCGGCCCCCCGTCCGGGAGCGGCTCGACCCGCTCCGGCTCGGTGTACGGCAGCCGCCCGCCGAAGAGCATGGTCAGCTGGGTGGACAGGCCCTTGGCCGGGTCGGCGAGCAGTTCCCGGTCGCCCGGGTGGACGTACGCGGTGATGTTGCGGCTGCCGCATACCGGCGCCACGGAGAAGGTGTGGTCGAGGTGCCCGTGGGTGAGCAGGACGGCCGCCGGGTGCAGCCGGCGCGCGGCGAACACCTCCTCGAGCTGGTCCAGCACACCGATGCCAGGGTCTATCACCAGGCACTCCTGCCCCGGCTCGGCTGCGACCACATAACAGTTCTCGTCGAACGCGGCGGCCGGCACGGTGGCGATGAGCACGTGGCCCAGCCTAGCCCGTACACTTTCGCGGGCGAGTCCATGACAGAGTCCATGACATTGGAGTTAGCGCGCGTGTAGCGCGCTGGTGGTATCCGAGCAGTCGACACGCGAGGAGGAGGCAAGGCCGTGCCTTCCAGCAGGGAGCGGCAGCGCAAGCTGGCCCGGGCCAAGGTGGAGCGGCAGATCGCTCGCCGGGCGTCCCGGGCGCGGCGCCGCCGGCAGGTCTACGCCGGTTCGGTCGCCGGGGTCGCACTGCTGCTGGTCCTCTTCGGTGGGCTCTGGCTGGGCGGGGTCTTCTCCTCACCCAAGAAGCCGGCCGCTACCACCGCGACGAACCAGTGCAACTGGAAGAAGGCGGACCTGGCGGCCAACTCCGACCTCAAGGACGTGGGCCTGCCGCCGGCCAACCACAACCCGACCTCGGGCACCGAGAACATGACGATCACCACCAACCTCGGCGTGATCACCATCTCGCTGGACCTGGCCAAGGCGCCGTGCACGGCGGCCAGCTTCAAATACCTCGCCAGCAAGGGCTTCTTCAACAACACCACCTGCCATCGGCTGGTCGAGTCCGGCGACAACCACATCCTGCAGTGCGGCGACCCGTCCGGTACCGGGC
>JAFMQQ010000516.1 GCA_017354595.1 Micromonosporaceae bacterium | reverse complement strand
GTCCCGGCCCCGTTCGCCCCGGCCGCGTTCGCTTCGGCGGCGATGCCGGCTGCCCCGGCCGCGGTCGTCCCGGGGGCGTTCGTACCGGCGCCACCGCCGGTCGAGCCACCGACCATGGTGCTGTGGCCGGTGAGCCAGCGCGGCCCGAGCGACCCGCCGCCCGGCTGGTACGCCGACCCGTGGCGCCAGGCGGCACTGCGGTTCTGGGACGGCGGCCGGTGGACGGGGTACGTCCACCAGGCGCGCCGCTAGCCGTCCGGCGGGCGGCGGCGTACCGCGCCTTCGACCAGATCCAGCACCGGGCCCAGGTCGTCCGCGGGCCGGCCCATCGCCAGGTGCAGCACCAGCCCGTCGTAGGCCAGCTCCAGGAACCGGGCCAGGCTCTCCAGCGGCAGGTCGGTACGCAGCGCCCCCGCCTCCCGCTGCCGGCGTAGCCGGCCCAGGGTCGCCGTGCTGATCGCCGCCGACCGGGCCGCCCAGCGCTTGGCGAACGCGGCGTCGGTACGCAGCCGGCGGGATACCTCCAGCTGGGTGCCGAGCCAGCCCGGTACCTCCTCCACGTGCGCCCGCGCCACCAGGTCCCGCATCACCTGTACCAGCCCGTGCTCGGCCACCGTGGTGACCATGGCCGCCGCGTCGTCCTCGGCGACCGCGAGGAAGAGCGAGTCCTTGTCCCGGAAGTGGTGGAAGATCGCGCCGCGGGACAGGCCGGTGGCCTGCTCGAGACGGCGTACCGTCGCGCCCTCGTAGCCGTACGCGGCGAAGCACGACCGGGCGCCGGCTAGTATCTCTTGCCGGCGCGCCGCGAGTTGATCCTGGCTCACCCTGGGCACAGGGCGATCGTGACAGGTAGGGCGCAGAGTGGCAATCCGTACGTACGGCTTGCTGCCCGATGAGCAGGTCAGCACTGTTAACCCGGCGGGCCTGTTCGATGGTCCTCATGGTCTCGTAGGGTGCCGGTTGTGCCGGTGCTCCTCCTCGGTCTGGACAACACTCTGCTCGACCGCGAGCGGGCGTTCCGAACCTGGGCGGGCGAGTTCCTGCGCCGCGTCGGCGCGCCCCCACGCGACCTGGAGTGGCTGGTCTCGATGGACGCCGACGGGCTGACCTCCCGGTGGGACGTGGCCGAGGCGGTCCGGGACCGGTACCGGCTGAGCGTGGGCGTCATCGACATCGTCGAGTCGCTGCGCGACGGGCTGATCGAGAACATGCGACTGGACCCGCTGGTCGCCTGCGCGGTCAGCATCGCCGGCAACGCGGGCTTCGTACCGGTGGTGGTGAGTAACGGGGAGACCGTGCTGCAGGAGGCGAAGATCCGGCGCACCGGGCTGGACCGGTACCTCGCCGACTGGGTCATCTCCGAGGAGGCCGGAGTGAGCAAGCCGAACCCGCGCATCTTCGCGATCGCCGCGGAGCGGGTGCGCCGGCGGCTGGATGGCGCCTGGATGGTGGGTGACAGCCCGGAGACGGACATCGGCGGCGCGGCGGCGCTCGGCCTGCGCAGCGTGTGGCTGCACCGGGGGCGGCGGTGGAGCGAGCCGCGCTACCTGCCGACGTACTCGGCCGACGGGCCGATCGAGGCGCTGGCCGCGGTGATGGACTTCCGCTGACCTCACCGCAGCGCGGGTGGCTCCACATAGGACCAGTTGACCCCGTCGGTGGACAGCCAGGCACCGTCGGTGCCAGGCCAGCCTGAGTAGGCGAACCCGCGACGCGGGGGCAGGCCGGCGAGGTGGCATGAGGTCGGGTACCGGCGCAAAACCGGTTGCGGGGCTGCCCAGCCTCCGGCAGAGTGCCGCCCATTGGCGCCGGTGGTCCGGCGAGTCGAAGGGAGGGCGAATAACGATGACCGCGATTGTCGCGGCGTGGCTGCCGCCTATCCCTGTTACGACTCCCGATAAGGACTCAACCGTTGCGCGAGTACGACTCCGAGCGCGCCGGCCGCGGCCGGCGGCGCCGGTACAATAATGATGATTTTGAATATCTAAAGAACCTGCCCCGGCCAGAGGCCGAGCCGGACGACGACGCCGATGAGCGGCCCGAGGTCGGCGACCGCTGGTCCACATGGGACATGTCCGCCGCCGGCGAGCGGGGTCCGGAGCCGTACCCGGACTGGTTGGTCACCGAGCTTGCCGCGGTCGACACCGAGCTGGGTGTGGTCAAGACCGGCAAGGAGGCGGACGTCTTCCTGGTCTCCCGGGGCGTACCCGGTACCGACCGCGAGTGCCTGCTGGCCGCTAAGCGGTACCGGTCGGCGGAGCACCGGATGTTCCACCGGGACGCCGGCTACCTGGAGGGCCGGCGGGTGCGCGAGACCCGGGTCAACCGGGCGACGGCGAAACGTACCGCCTTCGGCCGGGAGGCGATCGCCGGGCAGTGGGCCAGCGCCGAGTTCGTCGCCCTGTGCCGGCTGTGGGAGGCGGGTCACCAACTGGGTATGGCGCCGGTGGTGCCGTACCCGGTGCAGGTACTCGGCACCGAGCTGCTGCTGCAGTTCATCGGTGATGCCGGTACCCGGCAGGCGGCGCCGCGGCTGGCGCAGCTGCGCCCGGAGCCGGAGCAGCTGGACGACCTGTGGCGCCAGTGCGTAGCGGCGATGGAGCTGCTGGCCCGGCTCGGGCTCGCTCATGGCGACCTCTCCGCATTCAACCTTCTGGTCCACAATGGACGGTTGTTGCTGATCGACCTGCCGCAGGTGGTCGACGTGGTGGCGAACCCGCGCGGGCCGGAGTACCTGGCCCGGGATGTACGCAACGTGGCGGCCTGGTTCGGTGCGCGCGGGCTGCCGGGCGTGGACGAGCAGGCGCTGACCGCCGAGCTGCTCGGGGAGGCCGGCATGTAGGCACCAGCACGCACGTGACCGCGTTTCGATCGACCGGGTACCATGCGGCGGGCGGGGCGATGCGCAGATGGTGGGAGGCAACCGAGGGTGGCGCAGCCGTACCAGCTCGTGGTGGACCTCGGCACCTGCCACACCGTCGCGGTGGTACGCCGAGCCGGGGAGCAGCCGCGGCCGGTGCTCTTCGACGGGTCGCCGTTGCTCGGCTCCGGGGTGTACCGGTCCGAGGACGGCACCATGTCGGTGGGCCGGGACGCGGAGCGCTTTTCGGTTCTGTCGCCGAGCCGCTTCGAGCCGTACCCGAAGCGCTGTATCGACGACGGCTCGGTGCTGCTCGGCGATGCGCCGGTACCCGTGGCGGAGCTGCTCGCCGCCGTGCTGCGCCGGGTGCGGGCCGAGGTGGGGCGGGACGGGCAGGCGGTCGGCCAGCTCACCCTGACCTGCCCGGCGGACTGGGGCCCGCGCCGCCG
>JAFMQQ010000094.1 GCA_017354595.1 Micromonosporaceae bacterium | reverse complement strand
GCGCGGCGGGCGGTCGCCGCGGGGATCCGGCGGATCGACCGCCGGCGGGCCGAGCGGGAGCGACTGCTCCGCCGGTACGGGGATCCGCCCCGCCGGCCGTGGATATACCTGATCGTGGCGACCGGGGACATCTACGAGGACATCCCGCAGGCGCAGGCGGCGGCGCGCGAGGGGGCGGATGTCATCGCGGTGATCCGGTCCACCGGCCAGTCGCTGCTGGACTACGTGCCGGAGGGGGCGACCCGGGAAGGCTTCGCCGGGACGTACGCCACCGGAGAGAACTTCCGGCTGATGCGGGCCGCGCTGGACGAGTCGTCGAGGCGGCTGGGCCGGTATGTCCGGCTGACCAACTACGCCTCGGGCCTGTGCATGCCGGAGATCGCGACCCTGGCCGGCCTGCAACGGCTGGACATGATGCTCAACGACTCGATGTACGGCATCCTGTTCCGCGACATCAACCCGGTGCGTACCTTCGTCGACCAGCGCTTCTCCCGGCAGATCCATGCCCGGGCCGGGATCATCATCAATACCGGCGAGGACAACTACCTGACCACCGCGGACGCGGTACAGGCGGCGCACACGGTGACCGTGTCCCAGTTGCTCAACGAGTACTTCGCCAAGGAGGCCGGGCTGGCCGACTGGCAGCTCGGCCTGGGCCACGCTTTCGAGATCAACCCGGACCTGCCGGACTCGTTCCGGCTGGAGCTGGCGCACGCGCTGCTGGCCCGGGAGCTGTTCCCGGACGCACCGCTGAAGTGGATGCCGCCGACCCGGCACATGACCGGCGACGTGTTCCGCGGCAACCTGCTGGACGGCTTCTTCAACCTGGCCGGCGTACTGACCGGGCAGAGCATCCTGCTGGTGGGCATGATGACCGAGGCGGTGGTCACGCCGTGGTTGTCGGACCGGGACATCGCGCTGCAGAACGTGCGGTACGTGCTGTCCGCCGCCGGTGGCCTGCAGGAGGATTTCGTACCGGCACCGGGTGGCTTCATCCAGCGCCGGGCGGCGCAGGTGCTGGATGAGTCGGTGGAGCTGCTGCAGCGCATCGTCGACGGGGGGTTGCTGGCGGCGATCGGCGAGGGCACCTTCGGGGTGATGAGGCGCCCGGCCGACAAGGGCCGGGGTCTTGCCGGGGTGGCCCGGCACGAGCCGGGGTACTTCAACCCGGCGACCGAGTTCCTGGAAGAGCCCGCCCGGCGGGCAGACAGAGGTTGACTCTTGCGGTTTACTTGCGAGTATGGCCACGAGAGTACCGAAGAAGGCGTCTCATGTTGCGTAGCTTCCGGGTGGCGAACCACAAGTCGATCAAGGATGAGCAAGAGCTGCTGCTCATGCCTGCGTACTCGAAGGAGCGGCCGGTTGTCCCGGTGACAGCCATCTTCGGTGCGAACGCGTCGGGCAAGACGAACCTGCTGGACGCGCTGCGCTGGATGCAGGCGGCGGTCCGGGAGTCGTTCGCGTCATGGGAGCCCGGTGGCGGTGTGCCTCGCCAACCGTTCCGGCTGGCCCCCGAGAGCGCCAAGGAGCCGTCGCTGTTCGTCCTCGAGCTGGTCATCAAAGGCGTGCGGTGGACGTACGGCTTCACCGTTGATGATGAGCGAGTGAGTGCCGAGTGGCTGTTTACCTATCCGCACAATCGCCGCCGTCTGATCTTCGAACGCGACGGTGCAAAGTGGACGTTCGGCACCGGTATCGGAAAGACGGAAGCGATATTGCTGAGCGACCTGACGCGCGATAACGCGCTGTTTCTCAGCGTGGCCTCCCGCTCCGGATACAAGTGGACGGCCGCCGTCTATGACTGGTTCCAGCGAGGAATCGGGTTTTCCGCGCACGACAGAACAGATCTCGTTGACGCGGTGACGGACCGGCTAGAGAAGCCCGAGGCTGAACGCCAGAAGTTCGTCGAACTTGTGCGAGCCGCTGACTTCGGCATCACCGAGGTCGGGATGAGACCCAGCGACCTTACCGACATCAGGGGGAGGGTGCTCGATCCGAACCAGGTCTCGAAGCAGATGAACCTGGATGTCGCGGAGTTCCTGCGTCTGATGGATGGGGTCGCCCCCCACGAACTTGTGTTCCTTCATGGTGGGGAGGGTGTATCGATGCGCCTGCGGGACCAGTCCGCCGGCACGATATCGTGGCTCGGCTTGCTGACCGACTCCTTGGCAGCACTGGAGTCCGGCTCGGTGCTGTGTATCGACGAGGTGGATACCAGCCTCCACCCGCGACTGACGGCTCGGCTGATCGAGCTCTTCCAGAACGAAACCACGAATGCGAACGGTGCGCAGCTCGTCTTCACCACACATGATGCGACGCTGCTCGGCACCAGCTTCGGTGCCGAGATCCTGGCGAGGGACCAAATCTGGTTTGTAGAGAAGGATGCCGAAGGGCGGACCTCCTTCTTTCCGTTGAGTGACTTCCACCCCCGCAAGGACGAGAACACCGAGCGGCGGTACCTCGGAGGCAGCTACGGTGCCGTGCCGGCGGTCTTCTCGAACAGTCTGGTCGACCGTCTACAGCGGCTTCAGGGGTCGACCGGTGCCGCGGCTTGAGAACCGCCCAGGGCGCCGCTCCGCGTCCCGTCCGCCTCGGCCGCTCGTCCTGGTCGTCTGCGGGGCGGACTGCACCGAGCCGCAGTATCTACGTGGCCTCCGCGATCACGTCGCCAACCGCGCCGTAGACCTGAAGATCCTGACGAAAGGCCGCGCGCCGCAACAGGTCGTCGACTACGCCAGGAAGGTGCGAGACAACAGCGAGCGGGACTTCGACAAGGTGTGGTGTGTGATCGATGTCGATGAGTTCGATATCGATGTGGCCGAGGTAGCTGCCCGTGCGGCAAGGATCGACCTGGCGGTGTCCAACCCGTGCTTTGAGCTATGGCTGCTGCTGCACCATGAGGATTGCCGGACCCACTTACCGTCCTACGACTCGGTCTGTCTGCGGTTGCGGAAATACGTGCCACGGTACGACAAGACCGAACTCGACTTCGCGGATTACGTGTCCGGAGTGGACGTTGCGGTCGACCCAGCCAAGAGGCTCGAACCGGACGGAACCAGCTATGGAAGCAATCCATCCACGAACGTCTGGAAGCTCGTCGAGTTGATCAGAGGAACACCATGACGCCTACGCATACGATCGTCCGACCGTACGGGGACACCACCGGCGACGGCATGGTGCAACTTTCATTCACGCTGCCGGTACCGGCGGACAAGCGCGCCGAGGGTGCCGCGCTGCAGCTGGCCGGCAAGATGGGGATGGACCCGGCGATGGTGGTGCACACCCGCCCGGTGGGGGAGGACTTCACCTTCTTCGTTGTGTACGGGCGCGTCAACCACCTCGTCGATCTGTCCACTGTGGAGGTTGTAGAGCGGGACTTCCCGCTGCTGACCGCGAAGGAGGTCAACGCGCTGGTCCGGCAGCGGCTGCGGCGCAAGCTGGTTGTGGTCGGGGCGTGCATCGGTACCGACGCGCACACCGTGGGTATCGACGCGATCCTGAACGTCAAGGGGATCGCGGGGGAGAAGGGCCTGGAGTACTACCGCGAGCTGCGGGTGGTCAACCTGGGCGCGCAGGTCGCGGTACCCGACCTGGTGGCCGCGGCGGTTGCCGAGCGGGCCGACGCGGTGCTGGTCTCCCAGGTGGTGACGCAGCGGGACGCGCACCTGGACAACACCCGGGAGATGGTGGCCGCGTTCCGGGATGCGCCGCAGCGGCCGCTGCTGGTGGTGGGCGGGCCGCGGTTCGATGAGCTGATGGCCGGCCAGCTCGGGGTGGACCGGGTCTTCGGCCGGGGTACCACGCCCCGCGAGGTGGCCAGCTACCTGGTGCACGCACTGGTCACCGACCGTCCACATCGGAGCGGTCCACATCGGAGAAGTCCACAAGGGACGGTAGCGGCGTGAAGGGGCTGACCGTCGCGCACCGGCGCTACGTCCCGTACGCACACGCGCACTACGCGGGCGACCTGGTCGACGGTGCGTACGCGCTGGGCCTGTTCGGCGATGTCGCCACCGAGCTGTGCATCCGTGGCGACGGCGACGAGGGCCTGTTCGCCGGGTACTCGGAGGTGCGGTTCTGCGCGCCGATCCGGGCCGGTGACGTGGTCGAGGTGACCGGACAGGTGACCGGGGTGGGCAACCGCAGCCGGACCATCGAGTTCTCCTGCGCCGTGCTGTGCCGGTCGAGTCCCGATCGCGGTCCGACCGCGGCGCAGGTGCTGGATCCGCCGATCGTGGCGGTCATCGCGACCGGCACGGTGGTGGTACCGCCGCTACCATCCGTACCCGATTAGTCGTTGACTGTGACGGTCTGGGACACGCCCGGCCGACACGCCGTCCGGAGGTCGACAAATCCGTGAGTATCCGTTGACAGCAGCCGGGGGGAGCCGCGTACCGTCTTCTGGTCCTACTTCGGCGGCGGCCACTGTTCGTTCCGTCCCTGCGGTCCGTTGGGCACTGCGCCGGTCTCCTACCGGCGTTGCGGCGTTGACCAACGGGCGGGGGTGGGCGGGCGGCACGGACCGGCTGCCGCACGGTGGTACGGGCAGGGGGTAACACGCGGCCAGTAGACAACGGCCGGGCGCGGACAGCCGGTACGCGTCGGGTCGGTCCGAAGGTCGCGCAGCATCGCATCTGCCGCACCGGCCGAGGGGGACCTGGGAGTACGGGGCGCGGCCTGTTTCGGGTCGCGCCCCGGTTCCATGTCGTCACCCGCTCACATGCGGCACAGTGGACAAGTGATGAACGGATGACGGCAGTGGGCGTACCCGGGGCGGCCCCCGCGGCAGGCACCGCCTCGGCCGACCGGCCCCTCGCGCCGGATGCCGAACCGGCGACACCCGCTGGCACTGCGCGCTGGTGGTTGCCGGTACTGCTGGCCGCAGCCGGCGGTGCCGCGCTGCTGCTTGCCTTCCCGCCATTCGGGGCGTGGTGGCTGGCTCCGGTCGCGGTCTCGTTGCTGGCGCTGGCCGCGCACGGCCGGCGTGTGGTGGTCGGGGCCGGCCTGGGGCTGTTGGCCGGTCTGGTGTTCTTCGTCCCGTTGCTGTCCTGGACGAACCTGCACACCGGTGTGCTGCCGTGGCTGCTGCTTTCGGTGGCGGAGGCATTGTTCATCGCGCTGCTCGGTGCTGCCGCCGCGATCCTCAGCCCGCTGGTCGACCGGTACCCGTGGCTGTGGCCGCCACTGACCGGCGCGCTGTGGGTGGGGCAGGAGGCGCTGCGCGACCGGATCCCGTTCGGCGGCTTCCCCTGGGGTCGGGTCGCTTTCTCGCAGGCCGACTCGCCGCTGCTCCGGTACGCCGCGCTGGGCGGCGCGCCGCTGGTCACCTTCGCGGTCGCCACCATCGGCGGGGTACTCGCGTTGGCCGTGCTGTTGCGGATCCGCTGGCGTACCGGGGCGGTGCGGACCTGGGCACCGACCGCCGCACTGGTACTGCTGGGCATCGCCGGGTTCGCGGTACCGGTCGGGCAGCCGGGCGGTGCCACGGTGACCGTGGCGGTGGTACAGGGAAACGTGCCGCGGCTGGGACTGGACTTCAACGCCCAGCGCCGGGCGGTGCTGGACGACCATGTGGCGGCCACGAAGGCCCTCGCGGACCGGGTACGGGCCGGTACCCAGCCGCGGCCGGATCTGGTGGTATGGCCGGAGAACGCCAGCGACATCGACCCGCTGGTCCCGGGCGATGCCGACGCCGCGGCGGTCATCGACGAGGCGGCCCGCGCGGTCGGCGCGCCGATCCTGGTCGGCGCGGTACTGGTCGGCCCGGGTACGCACAACCGCAACGTCGGTCTGGTCTGGGACCCGTCGACGGGCCCGGGCCAGATGTACGTCAAGCGGCACCCGGTGCCCTTCGCCGAGTACATGCCGGCGCCGTTGGGCGGCCTGGCGAAGTTCGTCTCCGACCAGGCGGACCTGGTCGGCAGCTACGTGCCGGGGGATCGGCCGGGGGTGCTGCGGGTCGGGCCGGCCACCGTCGGCGATGTGATCTGCTTCGAGGTGGCCTACGACGACATCGTCCGGGATACGGTCACCGGCGGGGCGCAGCTGCTCGCGGTGCAGACCAACAACGCCACCTTCGACAGCGCGGAGGCCAAGCAGCAGCTGGCGATGGTACGGCTGCGCGCGGTGGAACACGGCCGGTACGCGCTGATGGCCTCCACGGTCGGGGTCTCCGCCCTGGTCGCCCCGGACGGCCGGCTGATCGCCGCGACCGGGTTCAATACGCAAGCCAGCCTGGTGGGTCTGCTACGCCTCGGCAGCCAACGTACCCTGGCCAGTGACATCGGACAGGTACCGGAACTGGTACTGGCCGGACTCGCCCTGGCCGCGCTGGTCGCGGCCGTGGCGCTGCGGCGCACCCGGCGGCGCGGCAGCGTGCCGGTCGTACCCATTGACGCAGGAGAGATCACATGAGCGATGGCCAGCGAGCTGGTGACGCGACGGAGTACCCCGGCGTCGGGCGGGTTCTGGTGGTCATCCCGACCTACAACGAGGCGGAGAACATCCGCCACACCACCGCCGCGGTACGCGGGGCGGTGCCCCAGGTGGACCTGCTCGTGGTCGATGACAACAGCCCGGACGGCACCGGTGCGATCGCCGACGAGCTCGCCAGCACCGACCGGCACATCCACGCGCTGCACCGGGCCGGCAAGCAGGGGCTGGGCGCGGCGTACGTGGCCGGCTTCGGTTGGGCCAAGGAGCACGAGTACGACGCGGTGGTCGAGATGGACGCCGACGGTTCGCACTCGCCGCAGGAGCTGTCCCGGTTGCTGGACGCGCTGCGCGAGGCGGATGTGGTGCTCGGTTCGCGGTACGTCAGCGGAGGCACCGTGGTGAACTGGCCGCTGCGCCGGCTGGCCCTGTCCCGGGGCGGCAACCTGTACACACGGCTCGCGTTGGGCATGCCGATCCGGGACGCGACCGGCGGCTACCGGGCGTACCGGTTGCCCGCGCTGGAGAAGATGGAGATCGACTCGGTCGCCTCCCAGGGGTACTGCTTCCAGGTCGACCTGGCGTGGCGGGCACACCGGCAAGGGCTGCGGGTGGCCGAGGTGCCGATCACCTTCGCCGACCGGGAGCGGGGCGCGAGCAAGATGAGTTCGGCGATCATGCGGGAGGCGCTGTGGCGGGTGACCGTCTGGGGCACCCGCGCCCGGCTGGACTCGGTACGCCGGGCACTGCGCAGTCCGGGGCGATGAGCATGCCAGGGCCGGGGCGGCGTGGGCGGTTCGGGCGGAACTGACATGCGCGGGCTGAGCGTCGCCGGAGTCTTCCTGCTGGTCACCGTACTGGCGGAGATCGCCGTGCTGGCGCTGGCCATCCGCTGGATCGGAGTCGGCTGGACCGTGCTGCTGGTCCTGGCGACCTCAGTGCTGGGCGGCTGGCTGCTGCGCCGCGAAGGGGTACGGGCCTGGCGCCGGTTCCGGGAGGCGGCACAGGCCGGTCGGGCCCCCGGCGTCGAGGCCAGCAACGGTGTGCTGGGGCTGATCGGCGCGATTCTGTTGATCCTCCCCGGGTTCCTCACCGACCTGGCCGGGCTGGCGCTGCTGCTGCCGTTCGTACGCCGCCTGGCCCGTGGCCGGCTGCAGGCACTCGCCGAGCGCCGGGTATCGCCCGCGCTCGCCGCCGACCTGTTCGGTCCCCGCCGGGTGCGGGTACGCCGCGGCCAGCCGGCCGGTACCGATGGGCGTGGCGCCGGGCACCCGGCTGGACCGCCGTCCGCTGCGGGCGATGGTCCGCGTCCGGGTCCGGACGGCGGGCCAGCGAAGCCGGAAGGACCGATCGAGGGCGAAATCATCGACCCGCCGCACTGAGGTGCGTGTGCTGCGTCCGGCACACCGGGCCACGCCGGGAGTCGACGGCGATGACGGCCTCGGGCATGAAGCCGCCCCCGGACCCGGTGGGCGGGCGGGGGCGGCGGGTTACGCCGAATGGCCTCAGGCGGTACGACCGCGGCGGGTGCGAACCTCCTCCAGCCGCTCGTTGAGGATGTCCTCGAGCTCAGCGATGCTGCGCCGCTCCAGCAGCATGTCCCAGTGCGTGCGTGGCGGCTTCGCCTTCTTCTGCTCCGGCTCGCTGCCATCCACCAGCCTGGCGACCGTCCCGTCGAACTTGCACTCCCAGGTCATTGGAACCTCGGCGTCGACGGCGAACGGCACCTCGAACTGGTGGCCGCGTGCGCAAAGGTATTCGCGGGTCTGTCGCGGAGCCAGCTCGGTGTTGCGGTCGGACTCATAGCTGACGGCTCCGAGGCGGCTTCCGCGCAGCATGCGCTCGCCCATGATCGACTTCCCCTCCGGATGGTGTGGTGGTGGTCGGGTGCTGTGGTGGTCGCAGGTGTAACGACATGATCCGGCAGTACGATTCCCCGCCCAGCCTCGGGCAAGCGTCTGCCGGTGGGTGCAAGGGTAGCCGGAAACGGCCGGATCGACAGCGGGGCGCGACCCGCGCGCGCCACGGTGCTTCGAGCACACGGGCCGAGCACACGGGCCGGCAGATCGGCTAACGCCGGTCGACCACCGAGTCGAACGCCTCGCATGCCTGCTCGTCGACATCCCGCCGGCGCAGCCGCCGCCCGGCCCACAGCGCCGCGACCGCCGCACCGTGCGGATCCCCGGCCGCCGTCTCGTGCCGTGCCTGATCGACCAGTAGCGCGGCCGCCAGTGCCGCGGACA
>JAFMQQ010000515.1 GCA_017354595.1 Micromonosporaceae bacterium | reverse complement strand
GGTGTGGTGGACGCTGGACCGGCGAGTGACGGTCACGGTCACCTTCCCGGCCACGTACCGGAACCAGGGCGAGGGGGACCTGCTGCAGGAGTTCCGGGACGCGATCCTGAAGTGGGTACCCGCGCTGCCGCGGCCGCCGTCGGAGTGTGCGCTCCCGTCCCTCGCGCCCTCCTGAGCCGCCCGCTGCGCCCAGTCGCAGCCCTCAGTGCAGGCCGGTGCCGCGGCGCATCGCGGTGCGGATCAAGCGGGCGACCAGCTTCGGGTACTCCAGGCCGGCCGCCGCCCACATCCGCGGGAACATCGAGGTCGCCGTGAAGCCGGGCATCGTATTGATCTCGTTGAGGTACACGTCCATGTCCGCGGTGACGAAGAAGTCCACCCGGGCCAGGCCGGCGCAATCGAGTGCGGTGAATGTAGCGCAGGCGTACTCGCGGATCTGCCGGGTGACCCGGTCCGGCAGGTCCGCCGGGATGGTGTACTCGGCGGAGTCGTCCAGGTACTTCGCCTCGAAGGTGTAGAACTCGTGCCCCCGCAGCACCTTGACCTCGGCCAGCAGCGAGGCCTCCGGCCCGCCGCCGTACTCCCCCTCCAGCACCCCGCACTCCACCTCGCGTCCGGCGACCGCACCCTCGACCAGGATCTTCGGATCCACCGCCCGGGCCTGTTCCACCGCCGCGTCCAGCTCCACCCAGTCGCTGACCTTGCTGATGCCGTACGAGGAGCCGGCCCGGGCCGGCTTGACGAAGACCGGCAGGCCGAGCCGCTCACGGTCCAGAGTGGACAGTTCGGTACCGGCGCGCAGGACGACGTACGGGCCGACCGGGATGCCGGCCTGCTCGGCCAGTTTCTTGGTGAACTCCTTGTCCATCGCCGCCGCCGAGGCGAAGACGTTCGCCCCGACGTACGGGATCCCGGCCAGCTCCAGCAGTCCCTGGATGGTGCCGTCCTCGCCGTAGGCGCCGTGCAGCAACGGGAAGACGACATCCACGTCGCTCAACGCGCGGGTACCGTCGGCCTGGTCCAGCACGACCAGGCCGCGGTTGCCGGGGTCGCTGGAGAGCACGACCGCCGAGCCCGACCCGGGGGTGATCTCGGGCAACTGGGTGCCTTGCAGCGCAAGGGCGCGCGGGTCGCCACTGGTCAGCACCCAGCTACCCGCGCGGGTGATGCCGACCGGTACCGCCTCGAACTCGTCCGGATCGAGCGCGGCGAGCACGCTGCCCGCGCTGAGGCAGGAGATGGCGTGCTCGGTGCTACGGCCGCCGAAGACGACGGCGACGCGTATGCGTTGGCTGGTCACGGCCAGACCCTACCCTGATCACACCAACCGGAATCCGCCCGAGGAAGCCGTAATCCGCCCCACACAATGCGTACCGGCCGGTGGCCGGGTGTCAGTCGGCGAAGACGGTTGCGATCGCGTCCCGTACCCGGGCCATCGTGGCGCCGGTCATCGTCGCCAGGGGTGGGCTGTCCAGGTCGACCCGGGACAGCCGGTCCAGGTCGACGAAGCCGCCGAGCGGATCGGGGTCGATCAGCGGGATGCGGTACGGCGGGGCATCGACCGAACCGTGGACGATCGGCGCCACCCATGCCGTGCGTACCTGGTTGTGCGCGTCGGCGCTGACCACCAGTACCCGGAACCGACCGTGCTGGTGGATATCCCCCTGCCTCACCACTCGGCCCCCGACCAGCGCCGGTCACGCTCGGCCGCCGCCATGGTGTCCCAGTCGGCCAGGGCGCCGGCGGTGTCGGGGTTGTCCCGGTCGTACTCGTCGCAGCGGCGCGCAGCGTCGGCGATGACCGACGTGCGGACCAGCCGCTCCACCAGAGCGGAGACGTTGCCGCCGGTCTGCTCCCGCGCGGAGCGGGTCAGGTAGTCGGCGGTCGCCGGATCGAGGCTGAGCGTCACACGGGCCTTCACACGGCGGATCCTACCGGCTACCCGTCGCTGGCCGCGCCCTCCAGTGCCGCGTCGAGTGCCCGGGTGAGGTCGGCGACCAGATCGGCCCGGTCCTCGATACCGCAGGACAGCCGGACCAGACCCTCGGGTACCGGGTCGCCCCACTGTGCGCGCCGGTCGGCGCTGGTGTGCGTCCCCCCGAACGAGGTGGCCGAGAAGACCATCCGGGAGGCGCGCAGGAACCGGGTAACGTGCGCGGCGTCCGGCAGGGTGAAGGTGACCACGCCCGGGCGGCGGCGCATCTGCCGGCTCGCCACCTCGAACCCCGGGTGGCCGAGCAGGCCCGGCCAGCGCACTCCGGTCACCTCCGGTCGCTGCACGAGCAGCCCGGCGATCGCCTCCGCGTTCTCCTCCTGCCGGGCCAGCCGGAGGTCCAATGTGGAGAGTGAGCGGTGGGCGAGCCACACCTCGAACGGGCCGGGTACCGCGCCGGTGAGGTTGCGCCAGCGGCGCAACGGGTCGGCGATCTCCGGCGCCGCGGCGGCGTACCCGAGCAGCACGTCGGAGTGGCCGACCAGTGCCTTGGTACCGGAGGCGACCACCAGGTCCGCGCCGAGCGCGAGTGGCTGCTGGCCGAGGGGTGTGGCGGTGGTGTTGTCCACCGCGAGCAGTGCGCCGGCCCGGCGTGCCGCGCCGGCGAGTTCGGCGATGTCGCAGACGTCCAGTCCCGGGTTGGCCGGCGACTCCAGCAGCACCATGCGGATGCCGGGCAGCGGCGGGTACGGGCCGGCGGTCGGCGCGGTCCGCACCGTGACACCGAGCCGGACGAGGGCGCCTTCAGCGAAGGTGCGGGTGTTGTAGTACCCGTCGGCGGGCAGCAGCAGCTGGTCGCCCGGCGAGAGCAGAGTCAACAGGGCCGCGGAGATGGCGGCCATGCCGGAGGAGAAGACGACACACTCGCCGCCCTCCAGCTCGCCGATCGCCCCCTCCAGCCCGCGCAGGGTCGGATTGTCGGTGCGACCGTACCGGTCGGCGGCGCCGGCCGGGCCCGCCTGCGGGTCGAGGTGGTACGGGGCGGCGAAGACCGGGCCGGGCAGGAACGGCTCACCGGGCTGCGCCGGCGGCAGTCCGGCATGCACGCACCTGGTTCCGTCGCCGTACTCGCTCAATCCGCCCACCCCACGATCGTGGTACATCTTCCGGGTTCCGGCACGGAAGATGTACCACGATCACACAGCGGCCCAGCTGACTAGACCGCACCCAGTCGAGCACGCGGCGCCGGCCGAGCTCGCCGATGTACACATCGCGAAAGGTCATCTCGGGCTGCCTGGCCGCGCGGTCAGACGTATAGATCCTGGATTTTCGTGGCGGTGGCGGCCTTACGGACCCAGGTCTCCAGCTGAGTGAGGTC
>JAFMQQ010000514.1 GCA_017354595.1 Micromonosporaceae bacterium | reverse complement strand
CGGCGACGGCCACCGCGGACAGGCCGGCGGCGAGCCCGAGTGCCGCGCCCGGGGATACCCGGCCGGACGGGATCGGGCGCTCCGGTCGCTCCACTGTGTCCAGTTCCCGGTCCGCCCAGTCGTTGGCGGCCATGCCGGCCCAGTACAGGCAGACCGAGGCGGCCGCCAGGGCCGGGGTACGCGGGCCGAGCGCGCCGGCCGCGGCGGCACCGGCGAATACGTCACCCGGTACCGACAGTGCGGCCGGTGCCCGTACCAGCTCGACCACATCGCGTACTCTCATCGCGAGCCGCCCAGCCGTTGCGCCCAGGCGACCAGCTCGTCGAACTGTGACGCGAGGCGCAGGTCGTCGGTGCCGACCGGATCCTTGAAGAAGAACGCCAGCGACTCCTGCGGGCCGACCCGCCCGCTGGCGTGGGCCTGCGCGAGCAACCGGGCCAGGTCGAGCACGAGCGGGGCGGCCAGCGCCGAGTCGCAGCCACTCCAGGTGAACTGCATCGCCATCCGGGTACCGAGAAAGCCCTCGAAGCTGATGTGGTCCCAGGCGGTCTTCCAGTCACCGAGGTCCGGCACGAAGTCGATGTGCAACGGTGCCTGCACCTCGTACCCGAGAATCTCCCGCAGCACCCGGCTCTTGCTCGCCGCCTTGCTAGCGAAGGAACTCGCATCGGCGAGAGTCGCGCCGTCGCCGCCGCCGAGCAGGTTCGTGCCGGCCCAGGAGCGGACCCGCAGCCCGCGGACGGCGAACATCGGGGCGAGCGCGGACTTGACCAGAGTCTCTCCGGTCTTCCCGTCACTGCCGGCCCACGGTACCCGCCGCGCCTGCGCCAGCTGGGTCAGCGCCGGCAGCCGGGCGCCGGTTCCCGGCGTGAAGTCCACAAAGGAGCAACCCTCCTGGAAGGCGGCGTACGCGTACAGGGAACTCGCCGGCAGCACCGCCGTCGGCCCGGACAGCGCCCGTTCCAGCGCATCCGGATCGGCGTGCGCCGGGTCGGGTTCGAGTGGTGGCTCGGTGGAGGTCAGGTTCACCACCACTACCCGGTCACACGCCTGCTGCTCCCGGAACTCGCGCAGGTCCCTGGCGATCCGGTTGACGTACTCGATCTGCCGTTGTCCCGGCGGCAGATTCACCTGCCGGATCCGGCTGTCGACAGTGGACAGATCATCGGCAAGCGCGGCGGCCACCGGCCCGGGGAGCACGCCCGACTTGGCAAGCTGTGCGGCGCGGTGGGGCAGTGGCGTCGTCGTGACATCGTGGCCACCGAAGACGAAGTCGGCCAGCTCCGGCAGCGCAACGCCGGCCAGCGGTGGCAGGTCGGTGACCAGACCGGTCCGGTCGACCAGCTTCTGCACCGTCGCCAGGGCGCCGGTGATCGCCGTCGTGGCAACCGATCCGCGCGCGCCGGCCAACCAGACACCGACCTTTGGTGTATCACCTGGCATGTAAGTTCAGTCCTTGTTGCTGCTGAAGGCGGCGTCGAAGGCGGCCGCGGGTGGGTCGAAGGCGAGCCGGCGGACATACGCCAGCGCCTCCGGCGCGCCGACCAGACGGTCCATGCCGGCGTCCTCCCACTCGATCGAGATGGGGCCGGTGTATCCGATCGTGTTCAGCGCCCGGAAACAGTCCTCCCACGGCACATCGCCGTGACCGGTGGAGATGAAGTCCCAGCCGCGGTGCAGGTCCGCCCAGGGCAGGTGGGAGGAGAGCCGGCCGCGGCGGCCGTCGCCGGTACGCACTTTGGCGTCTTTGCAGTCGACGTGGTAGATGCGGTCGGCAAAGTCGAGGATGAAGTTGACCGGGTCCAGGTCCTGCCAGACGAAGTGCGACGGGTCCCAGTTCAGACCGAAGGCGGGCCGGTTGCCGATCGCATCCAGGGCCCGGCGGGCGGTCCAGTAGTCGTACGCGATCTCGCTGGGATGCACCTCATGCGCGAACCGCACGCCGACCTCGTCGTAGACATCCAGGATCGGGTTCCACCGGTCGGCGAAGTCGCGGTAGCCGTCCTCAATCATCTGTGCCGGCACCGGCGGGAACATCGCGAGGGTGTGCCAGATGGAGGAGCCGGTGAAGCCGATCACGGTACGGACACCGAGCCGCGCGGCCGCGCGCGCGGTGTCCTTCATCTCCTGCGCGGCCCGCTGGCGTACGCCCTCGGGTTCGCCGTCGCCCCAGATCCGGGCCGGCAGGATGCCCTGGTGGCGTTGGTCGATCGGGTGGTCGCAGACCGCCTGGCCGACCAGGTGGTTGGAGATGGCCCACACGCCGAGGTGGTACTTGGCCAGAGTGGCCCGCTTGCTGTCCACATAGGACTCGTCCTTGATGGCCTTGTCCACCTCGAAGTGGTCGCCCCAGCAGGCGATCTCAAGGCCGTCGTACCCCCATTCGGAGGCGAGCCGGCACACCTCCTCGAACGGGAGGTCGGCCCATTGCCCGGTGAACAGCGTGATCGGTCGTGGCATGTCGCATCCCCTTGCTGACTGGGCGCGCCCTCCCTGGGCTCGCCATGGTCGGCCCGGGGGTGCCGCGTTCGCGGCACCCCCGGGATACGGTTACGGCGTGCCGATACCGGCACCGCCAAACTCAATCCAGTTGAGGTTGAGCAGGTTGGTGGTCGGGCCACCGGAGATGCCCCGGAAAACCAGGTACAGCCGGTGGGATCCACCCGGGTCGGTGACCGGGACGGTCTGACTGCTGTAGTCGTTGTTCCCGGTCGTGGCGTTGATGGTGGCCGTGGTCAGCAGCGGCCCGGTGATCGAGTCGAGGTGCAGCTCGACCGTGGCCCGCGGCGTACCCGCGGTGGCGGCAGAGCCGCCGGAGACCCGGAAGGTCACCGAGTTGATGTTCAGTAGATTCACCACCCGGTTGACCGCAACCCAGTCACCGTTGTCAATGCCGGTCAGGTTGGCCACGCCGCCGTCGGGGTCGGTCGTGGTCGCCGTCGTCACCGCCGAATGGTCAGTGGCGTACTCCAGCTCCTGGCGCTTGAGCTGGATCACGTGCTGGTCGATCGTGGTCAGCGGTGGCTGCCCGTTCGCACCCTTGTCGGTGTACGAGACGGATAGGCCGCCGTAGAGGTACCCGCTGCCGTGTTGGGCATCCTCGGCCAGGGTCTGCCAGGTGCCCGAGCAACCCTGCTGGGAACCCTCGTTGTGGCCGTGGTCCTCGTGGCCGAGGGTGAAGGTGAAGGTGACCTGTCCACAGTCGACGGTGCCATCCTCCGGGTCGGTGACCGTCGCCGACCACGGGATGCTGTCACCCCAGTTGAAGAAGCCACCATCGACCGGGCCGGTGATGTGCACCGTGGGTGCGG
>JAFMQQ010000093.1 GCA_017354595.1 Micromonosporaceae bacterium | reverse complement strand
GCCTGCCGCAGCGCGCGCGCCGCCCAGCCCGGGTGGGCGGCGGTACCGGCGCCGGTGCGCGGTCAGGCCATCGGCGAACTCGGCCGGCTGGTGCGGGCCAACTTCGAGGCATTGGCCGAGCTGGTCACCCGCGAGGTGGGCAAGCCGATCGTGGAGGCCCGGGGCGAGGTCCAGGAGATCGTGGACACCTGCGACTTCTTCCTCGGCGAGGGGCGGCGGCTGTACGGGCAGACCGTGCCGAGCGAGATGCCGGACAAGCAGCTGTTCACCTTCCGGGTACCGGTCGGGGTGGCCGCCATCATCACCGCCGGGAACTTCCCGGTCGCGGTACCCAGCTGGTACCTGGTGCCGGCACTGCTGTGCGGCAACGCGGTGGTGTGGAAGCCGGCCGAGTACGCCAGCGCCTGCGCGGACGCCTTCGCCGCCCTGATCCGGCACAGCGGCCTGCCCGACGGCGTGCTCGACGTGGTCTACGCCGACGGATCGTCCACTTTCGACGGTCTGCGGGAGGCGCTGTCCGAAGGTACCGTCGACAAGGTCGGCTTCACCGGCTCCAGCGCGGTCGGTGCCCGGGTCGGCGAGCTGTGCGGCCGGCACCTCCAGTCGCCGTGTCTCGAACTGGGTGGCAAGAACCCGATGGTCGTCACCGAGGACGCGGATCTCCCACTCGCCATCGAGGGCGCACTGTTCGGCGGCTTCGGTACCGCCGGCCAGCGGTGCACCTCGCTGGGTACCGCCATCGTCCACGAGTCGGTCTACGAGTCCTTTGTGGACGGACTGGCCGAGGCCCTGCGCGCGGCCCGGGTCGGCGACCCGAGCCGGGAGGACGTGCTGTTCGGCCCGATGCTCGCGCCGCACTTCGCCAACCGGTTCGAGCAGTACCTGGGCTGGCTGCGCCCGTACCATCGCGTCCTCGGACCGACCGGCCGGATCACCGCGGGCGACCCGCGGCCCGGCTTTGTCGGGGATGCGGAGCAGGGCCTGTACTACCACCCGGTGCTGGTCGCGGACGTGCGCCCCGACGACGACCTGTTCACCACGGAGACCTTCGGCCCGATCGTTGGCGTGCTCCCGTACCGGCATCTGGCCGAGGCGATCGACCTGGCGAACCTGCCCGGGTACGGACTCTCCTCGTCCATCTACACCACCGACCCGGGCAAGGCGTTCGCCTTCCGGGCCGGGGTGCGGGCGGGCATGGTGAGCGTGAACAACTCCACCTCGGGCGCGGAGGCGCACCTGCCCTTCGGCGGGAACGGCCGGTCGGGCAACGGCTCCCGGCAGTCGGGGATCTGGGTGCTCGACCAGTTCACCCGCTGGCAGGCGATGAACTGGGACTACTCCGGCCGGCTGCAGCGGGCTCAGATGGACACTCCGGTACTCGCGCCGGACCGGGACTTCCGCCTCGACGCTGCCTGACCTTGGGCCTGCGTTCGCGCGGGGCGCGCACGTGAGTGTGAAGAGGGTTGACCAAACCGGTTCAGTACCGCAGGATGGCTGGGAGCGCTTCCATCGGTAGTCCCCAATCCCTGAGGAGAACCGATGAAATATCGACGTGCCCTGTTAGCCGCGGGCTCGGCCGGGGTGCTGCTGGCCGCTGGCATCGCCGTGGCCACCGTTCCGGCTGCCGCGGCCGCCACGGGATGTTCGGCGACGTACACCATCACCAACTCGTGGCCCGGCGGCTTCCAGGGCGGCATCCATCTGACCAACCTCGGCGACCCGCTGACCGGCTGGACGTTGCGGTTCAGTTTCCCGGACGCGAACCAGAAGGTGACCCAGGGCTGGAACGCCGTGTTCTCCCAGACCGGTTCTGCGGTCACCGCGGTGAACGCGAGCTACAACGGCAACCTCGGCACCAACCAGTCGGTGGACCTCGGCTTCCTCGCCAACTGGGGCAGCGTCAACCCGATGCCGACCTCGTTCACCCTCAACGACATACTCTGCACCGGCAGCGTCGGCGGGCCCAGCACCGGCCCCAGCAGTCCCGCGCCCAGCAGTGCCCAACCCAGCAGCCCGGCGCCCAGCAGTCCCGCGCCCAGCAGCCCCGCGCCCAGCAGCCCGGGTCCGAGCCAGGGCCCGCCTGGTGCCGCACCCGCACTGCACGTCCAGGGCAACCAGCTGGTCACCGCGAGCGGCGCCACCTACCGCCTGCTCGGGGTGAACCGTTCCGGCGGCGAGTTCGCCTGCATCCAGGGCAACGGCATGTGGAACGGTCCGATGGACCAGGCCTCGGTGACCGCGATCCGGTCCTGGAAGGTACGCGCGGTTCGGGTACCGCTGAACGAGGAGTGCTGGGTCGGCAACTCCGATGTACCCGCTGGGGCGCCCAGCGGTGCAACTTACCAGCAGAACGTCGTCAGCTACGTGAACCTGTTGATCTCCAACGGCATCACGCCGATCGTCGAGATGCACTGGAACTTCGGCCAGTACACCGGCCCGTCGGCGGGCTGCTCGGACGCGAAGGCGACCTGCCAGAAGCCGATGCCGGATGCCCAGTGGGCGCCGCAGTTCTGGACCGGGGTTGCGAACACATTCAAGGGAAACAATGCGGTCGTCTTCGATCTGTTCAACGAGCCCTTCCCGGAGCGGGCCAGCGGCAGTAGCGAGACGGCCGGCTGGACCTGCTGGCGGGACGGCGGTACCTGCCCCGGCATCGGGTACCAGGTAGCCGGGTTCCAGAGCCTGGTCAACACCGTACGAGCCACCGGCGCGACGAACGTGATCCTGCTCGGCGGGCTGGCGTTCTCCAACGACCTGACCCAGTGGCTGCAGTTCAAGCCGACCGACCCGACCGGCAACCTGGCGGCGTTCGCGCACATCTACAACTTCAACTCCTGCTCGAACACCTCCTGCTACGACAGCCAGCTGGCGCCGGTCGCGGCGCAGGTACCGCTGACTCTCTCCGAGATCGGCGAGAACGACTGCCAACACTCCTTTGTGGACACCCTGATGAACTGGGCCGACTCGCACAGCGTCGGCTACCTCGGCTGGACCTGGAACAACTGGGACTGCTCCAGCGGCCCGGCCCTGATCACCGATTACACCGGCACACCCACCGCGTACGGCCAGGGCCTGAAGAACCACCTGGCCACGGTCAGCAACTGAGCTCCACTGGGGGGGGGGGGGGGGGGGGGCCCCCGCCCTTCCCTGAGAGGAACCCTGACCCGAATCCGGGTCGGCTCCGGGGTGATCCCGATATCCGGCAGGCCTTGGAGCTCATAGCCTCCGATACATGAAGCTCCGATGGTTCGTCATCCCCTTCGCCGCCGCGGTCGCGCTCAGCGCCGCCGGTTGCGGTATCGACGGTTTCAGGCTCACCACCATGCAGGACGACAAGACCGAACATGTGGCGATCACCGCAGTGCGGATGGAGGGCAGTGGCGGCGGCGATGTCACCGTTGAGCCGGGCAGCGCCGGGCAGGTGAAGATCCACCGCAAGATCCAGTACAACGGATCCCAGCCCGGCAACACGTACCGGATCGACGGCGGCACCCTGTACCTGAACACCGACTGCGGCCACAACTGCGGCGTGGACTACGAGGTCCGGGTACCCGAGGGCGTCACCGTGACCGGCGAGAACGGCTCCGGTAATGTCCGGCTGACCGGCGTGTCCAAAGTGGATGTCGAGGTGAGCTCGGGCGACGTCGAGATCACCCGGGCGACCGGGCCGGTACGGGTCAGGGCCAACTCGGGCAACATCGACGCCACCGGCGTCCGGGCGGCCACCACCGACCTGACCGCGGACTCCGGGGACATCACGCTCGACCTGGACACACCGGGAAACGTGACGGCGCAGGCGGACAGCGGGAACATCACCCTGCAGGTGCCCTCCGGTACCAGCTACCTGGTCGACGCCACGGCCAACTCGGGCGACACAAAGGTCCACGTGCCCACCGACCCGAACGGCAACTACCACCTGACTCTGCACGCCAGTAGCGGCGACATCGAGGTCAATACGAGATGAAGGAGAACCGGATCACCGTACGGTCCGCTGGAGCGAGCTCGACGGCGGTTGAGACCGACCGGCCTCAGTCGGAGATGAAGGAGAACCGGACCTGCCGGTTGGGGTTGTCCCCATTCGGGTCCACCAGGCACAGCGCCTGCCAAGTGCCCAGCGCGATGTGCCCGCCCAGTACCGGTACCGTCACCGACGGGCTGATGAACGCGGGGATCACGTGATCCCGGCCGTGCCCCGGTGAGCCGTGCCGGTGCCGCCACCGGTCGTCGGCGGGCAGCAGGTCGGAGAGTGAGGCGAGCAGATCCTCGTCGGAGCCGGCACCCGTCTCGATGATCGCCAGACCGGCGGTCGCGTGGGGCACGAAAATGTGCAGCAGTCCGTCGCCCAGACCCGACGCGAAGGCAGCCGCCTCCTCGGTGATGTCCACGACTGAAGCGCGTGCCCCGGTGCGTACACTGATCACTTCTGACCGCATCACACCACAGCGTACGTTACCGCGCGGTATGTGTCCTCGGAGACAGGCCCCGGCATGACGAACCACCCTGGCGAGCGGCAGGATGGAACAGCGGATTCTCACCCAAGGGATCACGAGCAAAGGACCTATGCCTGTGGCCACCGAACGCAAGCGCCCGGTGATCAGCGACGGCCTACCGAGCCAGTTGCCGGACACCGACCCCGACGAGACCAACGAATGGGTTGAGTCGCTCGATGGCGTGATCGACGAGCGGGGCGCCAAGCGCGCCCGGTACATCATGTTGCGCCTGCTGGAGCGGGCCCGGGAGCGGCACGTCGGGGTGCCGCCGCTGACCACCACCGACTACATCAACACCATCCCGCCCGAGCGGGAGCCGTGGTTCCCCGGCGATGAGCACGTGGAGCGGCGGATCCGGGCGTTCATCCGGTGGAACGCGGCGATGCTGGTGCACCGCGCCCAGCGACCAGGCATCGGGGCCGGTGGCCACATCTCCACCTACGCCAGCTCCGCCAGCCTGTACGAGGTCGGCTTCAACCACTTCTTCCGCGGCCCGAACCACCCCGGCGGCGGAGACCAGATCTACTTCCAGGGACACGGCTCCCCCGGCATGTACGCCCGCGCCTACCTCGAGGGTCGCCTCTCGGAGCAGCAGCTGGACGGGTTCCGGCAGGAGCTGTCGCATCCCGGCGGCGGCCTGCCCTCCTACCCGCACCCGCGGCTGATGCCCGACTTCTGGCAGTTCCCCACGGTCTCCATGGGGCTGGGCGCGATCAACGCCATCTATCAGGCCCGGTTCAACCGGTACCTGCTCAACCGCGGTCTCAAGGACACCTCGGACCAGCGGGTCTGGGCCTTCCTCGGCGACGGCGAGATGGATGAGCCGGAGGCGGTCGGCGCGATCGGCCTGGCCGCCCGCGAGGAGCTGGACAACCTCACCTTCGTGGTCAACTGCAACCTGCAGCGGCTGGACGGCCCGGTGCGCGGCAACGGGAAGATCATCCAGCAGCTGGAGTCGTTCTTCCGCGGCGCCGGGTGGAACGTGATCAAGGTGATCTGGGGTCGGGAATGGGATCCGCTGCTCGCCGCCGATACCGACGGGGCGCTGGTGAACCTGATGAACGTCACGCCGGACGGCGACTACCAGACCTACAAGGCGGAGTCCGGCGCCTACGTCCGGGAGCACTTCTTCGGTCGCGACCCGCGTACCCGCAAGATGGTCGAGCACCTCACCGACGACGAGATCTGGAACCTCAAGCGGGGCGGGCACGACTACCGCAAGCTGTATGCGGCGTACCACGCGGCGGTGGCGCACACCGGCCAGCCGACGGTGATCCTGGCCAAGACGGTCAAGGGCTGGACGCTCGGCTCCCACTTCGAGGGGCGCAACGCCACCCACCAGATGAAGAAGCTGACCCTGGAGGACCTGAAGGGCTTCCGGGACCGGCTGTACCTGGAGATCCCCGACTCGGCGCTGGAGGAGAACCCGTACCTGCCGCCGTACTACCACCCGGGCGAGAAGTCCGACGAGATCCAGTACCTGCACGAGCGGCGCGACTCACTCGGCGGCTACCTGCCGACCCGGCGCACCACCGGCGTGCCGGTCAAGCTGCCGCCGGCGGACGCGTACGCCGACGCGAAGCGCGGCTCCGGCAAGCAGAAGGTCGCCACCACCATGGCGCTGGTACGGCTGCTCAAGGATCTGATGCGGGACAAGGAGTTCGGCAAGCGGGTGGTACCGATCATCCCGGACGAGGCGCGCACCTTCGGGATGGACTCGCTGTTCCCCACCGCGAAGATCTACTCGCCGCACGGCCAGAACTACACCCCGGTCGACCGGGAGCTGTTCCTCTCCTACCGGGAGGCGAAGAACGGGCAGATCCTGCACGAGGGGATCAACGAGGCGGGTTCGGTCGCCTCGTTCACCGCAGCCGGTTCCAGCTACGCCACCCACGGCGAGCCGATGATCCCGGTGTACGTCTTCTACTCGATGTTCGGCTTCCAGCGCACCGGCGACGGGCTGTGGGCCGCCGCCGACCAGCTGGCCCGCGGGTTCCTGCTGGGTGCCACGGCCGGGCGGACCACGCTCAACGGCGAGGGACTGCAGCACGAGGACGGCCACTCCCTGCTGCTGGCCGCGACCAACCCGGCCGTGGTCGCCTACGACGCGGCGTACGCGTTCGAGCTGGCGTACATCGTGCAGGACGGGCTGCGCCGGATGTACGGGCCGGACCCGGAGAACGTCTTCTACTACCTGACGGTGTACAACGAGCCGATCACCCAACCGGCCGAGCCGGCCGGCCTGGACGTGCCCGGACTGCTGAAGGGGCTGTACCGCTACGCGCCGGCGCCAACCGTGGCCGACGGTGCGCCGGGACAGCGCGGCCCGCGGGCACAGATCCTCGCCTCTGGCAGCTCGATGGCCTGGGCGCTGGGTGCCCAGCAACTGCTGGCCCAGGACTGGGGGGTGGCGGCCGATGTCTGGTCCGCGACCTCCTGGCTGGAGCTGCGCCGGGACGCGGTCGCCGCCGAGGAGCACAACCTGCTGCACCCGGGCGAGCCGGCGCGCGAGCCGTACGTGACCCGGGCGCTGCGGGATGCGCCGGGACCGGTGGTGGCGGTCTCCGACTTCATGCGGGCGGTACCGGACCTGATCTCCCGGTGGGTACCGGGTGACTTCCTCTCCCTCGGCACCGACGGATTCGGCCTCTCCGACACCCGGCACGCGCTGCGCCGCCACTTCCACGTCGACGCCGAGTCGATCGTGGTGGCGACCCTGCGCCAGCTGGCAAGGGCCGGCCAGGTGCCGGCGAACGTACCCGCGGAGGCGGCGGCGAAGTACGCCATCGAGGACGTTGGCGCGGCACCGGTCGGCGAAACCGGTGGTGAGACCTGATCTCCGACGCACTTCCTCCCGCGGAGGCGGCAGCCAACTCTGCCGACGAACAGACCTCCGAATCGGCGCCGGCGCCGACCACTGATACACCGGTGGTGCGCCGGCGCCGCTGGCGGTTCCCGAAGCCGCTGACCACCGTCGCGATCCTGGCTGCGGTCTTCTTCGCGCTCGGTTCGGTCGGCAGCCCGCTGCTGGGCATGTCGGTCTTCGCCGGCACCGATGAGCTCTCCACCCGCAGCCCGTACCTGGATGCCGGGTTCGCCGGCATTCCGGTGCAGAACCAGGGCGTTGACGATACGTACACCGCCCAGCTGCCCAACACACTGCTGTACACCCAGTCGGTGCGGCAGGGCGACTCTCCACAGTGGAACCCGTACATCTCCGGGGGGGTACCGCTCGGGGCGACGGTCAACTATGCGCTGTACGACCCGCTCACGTTGCCGTACTACCTGCTGCCCGGCTGGCTGGCACCCGGGTACGAGAAGCTGCTGGAGATCCTCTGCGCGATCGTGGGCGGGTTCCTGTTCCTGCGCCGGATCCGGCTGGGACGCCCGGCGGCACTGCTCGGCGGCACCATCTACGCCGGTACCGCCTTCATGGTGGTGTGGACGAACTGGCCGCAGACCCGGGTGGCCGCGTTCATCCCGTGGGTGTTCTGGGCGGCCGAGCGGCTGGTTGCCCGCTGGTCCGGCGGGCAACGGCGGCGGGTCGCCGACGTGGCGCTGCTCGCTCTCCCGATCGCCTTCATGCTGCTCGGTGGTTTCCCGGCGGTCACCGCGTTCGCCCTGCTCACCGCCGCCGGCTATCTGGTGGTCCGGGCGTTGGCCGAGTACCGGGACCGGCCGCGCCGCCTGGTCGGGGTGATCGGCGCGGCGGCCGTCTCAGTCGTCGGTGGACTCGCGCTCGCCGCGGTACAGCTGGTGCCGTTCGTCGGCTTCTACCGGCACTGGCTGATCGAGGGGCGGGCGCAGACGCCGGGCGACCACCTGCACATCGCGGACCTGGCGACCCTGTTCGCGCCGTGGACCTTCGGCGGCTGGCAGTCCAGCAACGCCGGCAAGCCGATCTGGTACCTGCCGCTGAACATGATCGAGTCGCTGTCGTACCTGGGCGCGGCGGCCCTGGTGCTGGTACTGGTCGCGGTGGCGGTACCCGGCGCCGGCCGGCGGCTGCTCCCCCGGTCCGCCTGGCTGTACCTGGTGCTGGTGACCGGCGGCTGGCTGGTGCTGATCTATGTCGGCGGGCCGCTGCGGGTGCTGCAGCACCTGCCGGTCTTCTCCAGCAACTTCATCGGCCGGGCGCGAAGCATCCTCGGCTTCCTGCTTGCGGTACTCGCCGCGGTCGGCTTCGAGGTGCTGCTGCGCCGCCGGGCGC
>JAFMQQ010000010.1 GCA_017354595.1 Micromonosporaceae bacterium | reverse complement strand
ATCTCCCGCGGATCGCCCTCAAGCACACCGGGATCGTCGAGAGCCGCCGCGACGACCAGCGCTGCCGCGATCACCGCACCCGGGTCATCGACCTCCCGAACCCGGGTGGCCGCGTTCGCCACCTCCAGGATGTGGCGCAGCCAGTCGAGCTGCCCGCTCGTTGCCATGGTTCTCCATTCCTTGGTCGCGGCTGCGCCGCGAGCACCTCACCTCTGTCCGCGAAGCGAGCGCAGCCGCCGGGCCGACGAGCCGATCCGGGTGAGCAGCACCGCCGCCGCGAGACCCCCGGTCGTACCGGCGGCCACCGGGAACAGCCGTACCGCCGCGCCGGCGCACTCGCCGACCACCGGCGCCAGCCAGCCGGAGCGCGAGCCGTGCACCGTAACGCGTTGGCCGCGGTCGATCGGGTCGCAGCCGGCGAACCAGCCGAGGTCCCGTCCCGTGGACGCGTCGGTCAGCCGGATCTCGACCGCGCAGCCGCCCGAGTCGGTCGGCCGGCAGCGCCGCTCCACCACCGCGGCAGCCGACGCCCGGCCATGCCGCGACTGGTACCAGGGTGCGAGGAACGCCGCGACCCCGATGCCGGGCAGTACCGCCACGAAGGCGAGCGCCAGCATCAGCCAGGCCACCGGGCCCGGATCGCGCAGCCGGTGCTGTACCACCGACCCGCCGACCCACAGCGCCACCCCGATGCAGCCGATCGGCGCGACCACACCGAGCACCTTCCACAGACCGAACGCGCTCTCGTGCCCGGCGACCAGCCCACCGGCGACCATCAACGCGGCGCACCCGGCGATCGCGGCCAGGTACACCACCCCGGCCCACAGGTGCCGGCGCAGCCCATGCTCATCCGGCATCGGTACCTCCTCCCCGCCGCTGGCTGCCCGATTACCCCACGATTTCCCGCGGGTTACCGGCAGCCCCTTGCGGCCGGCGTTCCGACACTATTGGCTGGAGGTCATCCTCGGTGCCCGGCACCGCCCACAGCGATCTTCCGCCCGGGAGGTTAGATGACCCGGATTTCCATCACCGTCGATGGCGTCCGCTACGACGATGACGTCGAACCCCGAACCCTTCTCGTCCACCATCTCCGCGAGCGCCTCGGCAAGGTGGGTACCGTCGTCGGCTGCGACACCAGCAACTGCGGCGCGTGTACCGTGCTGCTGGCCGGCCAGGCGGTGAAGAGCTGCGCCGTTCTGGCGGTGCAGGCCGACGGCCAGGATGTCACCACGATCGAGGGCCTGGCCGCGCCGGACGGCACGCTGCACCCGGTGCAGCGGGCCTTCCACACCCACCACGCCCTACAGTGCGGCTTCTGCACACCCGGCATGATCATGGCGGCGGTGGATCTGCTGAAGGACGTACCGGACCCCAGCGATGCCCAGATACGAGAAGGGCTGGAAGGCAACCTGTGCCGCTGCACCGGATACCAGAACATCGTCCGGGCCGTGCGGGCAGCGGCCGAGCAGATGCGCGCTGAAGGCACTGCGGAGCCAGCGCCCGTGGCCGGGCAACCGGTGGCCGAGAAGGTGAGCTCCTGATGACCGCCACCCTGCCGCCCCGGGCGGCCGAAGTCGGTACCGCCCGGCATCGCAAGGAGGACGCCCGGCTGGTCACCGGCCGCACCATGTGGACGGAGAACGTGGTGCTGCCCGGGATGCTGCACCTGGCGGTGCTGCGCAGTCCGGTGGCGCATGCCCGGATCACCAAGGTGGACACCGCGCCGGCCCGCTCCATGCCGGGCGTGATCGACGTGTTCAGCGGCCGGGACGTGGCCGACACCCAGGGCGCGCTGCCATGCGCCTGGCCGGTCACCGAGGACATCGTGCTGCCGGACCGGCCCGCGGTCGCGGTCGACGAGGTGCGCTTCGCCGGTGAAGCGGTGGCCGTGGTGGTGGCCCGCTCCCGGGCCGAGGCGGCGGACGCGGCGAACGCGGTCGAGGTGGACTACGACCCACTGCCGGTGGTGCTGGATCTCGAGGCTGCGTTGGCCGACGGGGCGCCACTGGTGCACGCCGGGAAGGGCACCAACAAGTCGTACACGTGGATCTTCGACTCGGCCGAGGCGGGTACCGGGGGCGCCGTCGACGCGGCCTTCGCCGACGCGGAGGTCGTCATCAAGCGGCGGTACCGGCAGCAGCGGCTGATCCCGGCGTTCATGGAGCCGCGCAGCGTGGTGGTGGACCCGACCGGCGACCAGCTCACCATCTGGAGTGCCACCCAGATCCCGCACATCGTGCGGTTCCTGCTCGCCGCGGTCACCGGTACCCCGGAGCAGAAGATCCGGGTGATCGCACCGGATGTGGGTGGTGGCTTCGGCGGGAAGCTCGCCTTCATCCCCGAGGAGATGATCACGTTCCTCGCCGCGAAGCGGATCGGCAAGCCGGTCAAGTACACCGAGAGCCGTAGCGAGACGATGGTCGCCGCGCACCACGGCCGGGACATGATCCAGGATGTCGAGCTGGCCGCCAGGCGGGACGGTACGGTGCTCGGCCTGAAGGCGAGCCTGACCGCCAACATGGGCGCCTATCTGGGCCTGGTTGGCCCGGGCGTACCGCTGCTCGGCGCGTTCATGTACAACGGGATCTACAAGTTCCCGGCGTACCGGTTCGAATGTACCGGCGTGTTCACCAACACCATGGTCACCGACGCCTACCGGGGTGCCGGCCGGCCGGAGGCGACGTACGCGCTCGAGCGGGTGATGGACGAGCTCGCCGTCGAACTGGGGCTGGATCCGATCGAGCTACGCCGGCGCAATTGGATCGGCCATGGCGAGTTCCCGTTCACCACGGTCGCCGGGTTGTCGTACGACTCGGGCAACTACGAGGCGGCCACCCAGCGGGCTCTGGACCTGCTCGGCTACCAGGAGCTGCGGGCCGAGCAGCAGCAGCGCCGCGACTCGGCCGACCGGGTGCAGCTGGGCATTGGCGTATCGACATACACCGAGATGTGCGGGCTGGCCCCGTCCCGGGTACTGGGCAGCCTCCGATACGGCGCCGGCGGCTGGGAGTCGGCGAGCATCCGGATGCTGGCCACCGGCAAGGTCGAGGTGGTCACCGGTACGTCGCCGCACGGCCAGGGGCACGAGACGGCATGGAGCCAGATCGTCGCCGACGAGCTCGGCGTCGCCTTCGAGGACGTGGAGGTGCTGCACGGCGATACCCGCGTCGCCAACAAGGGCCTGGACACCTACGGCTCGCGGTCGCTGGCGGTCGGCGGGATCGCACTGGTGAACGCCTGCCAGAAGGTGGTGGAGAAGGCCAGGCCGGTCGCCGCGCACCTGCTCGAGTGCGACGTGGCCGACCTGGAGTGGAGCGGCGGGCAGTTCCGGGTGCGCGGGGTACCCGAGGGTGGCAGGAGCCTCGCCGACTGCGCCCTGGCGGTCTTCGCCGCGCACGACCTCCCGCCCGGGATCGAACCGAACATCGACGCCGAAGCGGTCTACGACCCGGTCAACTTCTCGTTCCCACATGGGACCCATCTGGTCGCGGCGGAGGTTGATACCGAGACGGGGCAGGTCAGCATCCGGAAATACGTCGCGGTGGATGACATCGGTCGGGTGGTGAACCCGCTGATCGTCGAGGGCCAGGTGCACGGCGGGGTCGTGCAGGGCATCTCCCAGGCGCTGTTCGAGGACGGCGCCTACGACGCCGACGGCAACCTGATCGCCGGCAACTTCGCCGACTACACCCTGCCCAGCGCCGCCGACCTGCCCGACCTTGTCACCGACCGGACCGAGACACCGGCGCCGGACCATCCACTGGGGACAAAGGGGGTCGGTGAGGCCGGTACCATCGCCTCCACCCCGGCGGTGGTCAACGCGATCGTGGACGCGCTGCGCCCGTACGGCGTCTCCGATGTCCCGATGCCGTGCACACCCGAGCACGTGTGGCGCGCCCTGAAGGAGGTACAGAAGTGATCCCCGCGGCCTTCGACTACACCCGAGCCTCCACTGTGGACGAAGCGGTCGCCGCGCTCGCCGGGGCGGGCGAGGATGCCAAGGTACTGGCCGGCGGGCAGAGCCTTATCCCGCTGCTGCGGCTGCGGCTGGCCGCGCCGACCACGCTGGTCGACCTGGGCGGCATCGCCGACCTGCGCGGGGTACGCGAGGAGGGCGACACGCTGGTGATCGGGGCGACCACCACGCACGCCGCGGTCATCGGCGACCCGCTGGTCGGCCGGTACGCGCCGCTGCTGGCGCAGGCGACGGCGACCGTGGCCGACCGGCAGGTACGGCACCGGGGCACCATCGGCGGCTCGCTCGCCCACGCCGACCCGGCCGGCGACCTTCCCGCGGTCTCGGTCGCGCTGGACGCGGTACTCGAGGTGGCCGGCCCGGCCGGCGCCCGGCGGCAGGTGCCGGCGGGTGAGTTCTTCGTCGACTACCTCACCACCGTGCTGGGACCGGGCGAGGTGCTGGTCGCGGTGCGGGTACCCAAGCGCGACAACTGGTCGGCGCATTACGAGAAGTTCAACCGCACCGCCCAGGCCTGGGCGACGGTCGGGGTCGCGGCGTCGGTACGGCGGGACAACGGCAGCATCGCCGAGGCCCGGGTGGCGCTGACGAACATGGCCTCCACCCCGGTCCGGGCGGTCGCGGTGGAGCAGGCACTCGCCGGGGTACCGGCGACCGCCGACGCGGTGGCCGCGGCGGCCGAGCACGCCGCCGAGGGTACCCACCCGACCAGCGATCTGTCCGCCTCGGCGGAGTACCGCACCCACCTGGCCCGGGTACTGACCCGCCGCGCGGTGCTCGCCGCGCTGCGCTGAGCCTTCTCACCCAGCACCCTCCCGTTCGTGATACGGGAGGGTGCTGGCGCGTCCGGCGGGCAATTCCATACAGTATGTGGCATCGCGATCGCGATGGGTGGTGCCTCAAATGACCGATACCGCCAGGAGACGGACCGACCAACCACCGGTCATCCATGGGCTGGTAGCCAAGATCGAGTCCGGGTACGGCCGCGAGGTGAAGGTACCGCCGCCACTGCTCGCCCTGATCGTCGCGCCCGGGTTGCCGGTACGTGCCGCCGCCTCGGTGCTGCGGTCGGCGACCGGTGCCGACCCGGCCGGCCGGCGCGGCTGGCGGTCGCTGCGCCAGGGGCCGGAGTTCCTGGTCACCCCGGTGCTGGTACGCGACGCCGAACAGCGACTGGTGCCACTGGAGATCCACGGCCACTTCTCCGCCGGTGCCCTCGCGCCCGGCGACCGGATCCGCGTCGAGGTACGGTGGCCGGCCGACCCGGTACTGCCGCCACGGGCGATGCGGATCGAGAACCTCACCACCGGCCGGATGCTCACCCCGCGCGGTGCCACCCTCTGGAGCCACCTCGGCCCCGGCATACTGCTGCAGGCAGTGCTGGGTCTGGCACTGCTCGCGATGGTCGCGGCCTGCCTGCTCGGCGGCCGGATCTGAGCCGCCCGCCGATCGACCCGCCGGGCGGCGTGACGCCGTCAGAGGTACTGGCCGGTGTTGTTCACCGTGTCGATGGACCGGCCGGACTCGGTCCCCTTGCCGCCCGAGACGAGCGTGCGGATGTACACGATCCGCTCGCCCTTCTTGCCGGAGATCCGTGCCCAGTCGTCCGGGTTGGTGGTGTTGGGCAGATCCTCGTTCTCCCGGAACTCGTCCACGCACGCGTCGAGCAGGTGCTGCAGCCGCAGGCCCTTCTTGCCCGAGGAGAGGAACTCCTTGATCGCCATCTTCTTCGCGCGATCGACGATGTTCTGTACCATCGCCCCGGAGTTGAAGTCCTTGAAGTACAGGACCTCCTTGTCCCCATTGGCGTAGGTCACCTCGAGGAACCGGTTCTCTTCGGTCTCCGAGTACATCCGCAGCACCGCCGCCTCGATCATGGCAGCGACGCACGCCTTGGCGTCACCGCCGTGCTCGGCCAGGTCGTCCGGGTTCAGCGGCAGGTTGGTGAGGATGTACTTGCTGAAGATGTCCTTCGCCGCCTCGGCATCTGGGCGCTCGATCTTGATCTTCACGTCGAGCCGGCCGGGGCGCAGGATGGCCGGGTCGATCATGTCCTCGCGGTTGCTCGCCCCGATCACGATGACGTTCTCCAGGCCCTCCACACCGTCGATCTCGGAGAGCAGCTGCGGCACGATCGTGTTCTCCACGTCGGAGGAGACACCGGAGCCGCGGGTGCGGAAGACCGAGTCCATCTCGTCGAAGAACACGATCACCGGGGTACCCTCGCCGGCCTTCTCCCGTGCCCGCTGGAAGATCAACCGGATGTGCCGCTCGGTCTCGCCCACGTATTTGTTGAGCAGCTCCGGGCCCTTGATGTTGAGGAAGTAGCTGCTGTGCTTCTCCTCGCCGCGGCTCTCCGCGATCTTCTTGGCCAGCGAGTTCGCCACCGCCTTGGCGATCAGCGTCTTGCCACAGCCGGGCGGCCCGTAGAGCAGGACACCCTTCGGCGGCCGCAGGTGGTGCTCGCGGAACAGGTCGGCGTGCAGGAACGGCAGCTCCACCGCGTCGCGGATCTGCTCGATCTGCCGGTCCAGGCCGCCGATGTCGTGGTAGTCGACATCCGGCACCTCCTCCAGGACCAGCTCCTCCACCTCACTCTTCGGTACCCGCTCGTAGGCGTACGCGGCCCGCGGCTCGATCAGCAGCGAGTCGCCCGCCCGCAGCGGCGCGTCGGCGAGTGTGTCCGCGAGGTGCACGACCCGCTCCTCGTCGGCGTGCGAGATGACCAGCGCGCGGTCGCCGCCGTCGAGAATCTCCTTGAGCATCACGACCTCGCCGGCCCGCTCGAAGCCGAGCGCGTCGACGATGTTCAGCGCGTCGTTGAGCAGCACCTCCTGGCCGCGCCGCATGGCCTCGGCGTCCAGCGCCGGGGAGACGGCCACCCGCAGCTTGCGCCCGCCGGTGAATACGTCGACCGTGCCGTCCTCGTGCCGGCCGAGGAAGACGCCGTAGCCGCTGGGCGGCTGGGCGAGCCGGTCGATCTCCTCCTTCAGGGTGACGATCTGGGCGCGCGCCTCCTTGAGGGTCGCCACCAGCCGCTCGTTGTTCTCTGTCAACCGGGCCAGCTGGGCCTGCGTCGCCGCCAGGCGCTCCTCGAGCTGGCGAACGTGTCGGGGGCTCTCGGTCACCTTGCGCCGCACCAAGGCGAGTTCCTCCTGGAGAAACGCGACCTGGGTGGAGAGATCATTTGCTTCCTTCTCCCACCGTGCGGCGCGCGTCTCCGCGTCGTCGCTGCGTGCCACGTCCCACCTCCCCGGGGGGCTGCCGAACTTAAGCCTTAACACTAACTGGAAAGAGCCGTCAGGCGCTCCTGTCGACACCCTCGTCGCAGGACATACCTCTTGACCAACGTCACACCATCGAGATGGCAACAATAGCGCCCATGGGGCTCGGGTACCGTCGTGATGTGGTTCGCAGACCCGGTTGGCGCACCCTTGGAGGTTGACGTGCAGACCGACCAGCTCCACGTCTGGGTGGACCAGAACCTGTGCACCGGCGACGGGCTGTGCGTCCAGTATGCCCCACAGGTCTTCGAGTTCGACGTGGACGGGCTGGCCTATGTCAAGAACAACGCGGGTGAGCTGCAGCTGGCCGAGGGCAGCCGGGTGGACGTACCGGAACACCTGCGGCTGGATGTGATCGACGCGGCGCTGGAATGCCCCGGAGACTGCATTCACGTGCAGCGCGCCGCAGATGGCGTCGAGGTCGCCGGACCGGACGCGACCGCGTCTCCGGACGCGACCCCGTCCTCGACGACCTAGGCGCGAGGGTCAAGTTTCGCTCGCCGCTGAACCCGCCCCGTTGGACCGGCGCTGCTGCAGGTAGGCCTCGGTACCCTTGCTCGGCTTGCGGCGACGCAGTGGCGCGGCTACACCCGGCGCCAGCCGGCGGGTGGTCACCAGGAACGCGGTGTGTCCGATCATCCGGTGTTCCGGGCGTACCGCCAGACCCTCGGCGTGCCAGTCCCTGACCAGGGTCTCCCACGCGCGCGGCTCGGTGAAGCCGCCGTGCACCCGAAGCCCCTCGACCAGCTCGGAGAGCTGCGGTGTGGTGGCCACGTACCCGATGAAGACGCCCCCCGGTACCAGCGCCCTGGCCGCCACCTCCAGCACCTCCCAGGGGGCGAGAAGATCCAGGACCACCCGGTCGAAGCCGGTGCCGGTGCACTCGGCGATGTCGCCCACGCGCAGATCCCAGGCCGGGTGCGGGGCGCCGAAGAACGCCGTCACGTTGCGCCGGGCGATCTCCGCGAACTCCGGCCGGGCCTCGTACGAGACCAGCATCCCGCCGGCCCCGACGGCGCGCAGCAGCCAGCAGCTCAACGCCCCCGACCCGGCCCCGGCCTCGAGCACCCGGGCACCGGGGAAGATGTCCCCCTGGGCCACGATCTGCGCCGCGTCCTTCGGATAGATCACCTGGGCGCCACGCGGCATGGAGAGCACATAGTCGGCGAGCAGCGGGCGCAGGGCCAGGTACGCGGTGCCGCTGCTGGAGTTGACCACGCTGCCGTCGGGCAGGCCGATCAGCTCGTCGTGGGCCAGCCCGCCGCGGTGGGTGTGGTACACCTTCCCGGGCGAGAGCACCAGGGTGTGCATCCGCCCCTTCGGGTCGGTCAGCTGCACCCGGTCGCCCGCCTCGAATGGACCGCTGCGGGCGGCCGCTTGCGTCACGCGTGCCCCCTGGCTTCCAGTACGTTCATCAGGTCGGCCACGCGCAGCACGCCGATCACGTCCTCGCCGGTGGTCACCACGTATTCGGTCGCCGGGTTGGCTTGCACCGCGCGGATCATGTCCATGCCGGAGAGCTCGGCGGAGAGTACCTGGTTGGGCTGCAAGGTACGCGCCACGGTGTCGATGGTGACCCAGGGCCGGCGCTCCACCGGTACCGCCGACGCCGCCTCCCCGTTGACCACGCCGAGCAGCCGGCCACCCGAGTCCACCACCGCCATCACCGGCTCGGGTACCCGCGCCGCCCCCCACGGCGCCCCCGCCATCTGGTGCCGCGCCTCGGCCAGTTGCCGCTCCGCCTCGGCCAGCGGCGTTCCGGTGGTGACCGGGTACAGCGGCCGGGCCAGCCGGCCCGCATTGACCAGCGGCAGCTGCTGGCCGATCTGCCCCATCCGGATCGCCTGGGTGGCGCCGGACCACAGCGACACCGCGACCATCACGGTGATGACCAGCCCGAGCAGGCTCAGCACCTGTGCGGCGGTGAGCAGCAAGGCGACGATGAAGCTGGCCACGGCGACCACCCGCCCGGTCCAGCCGGCCACCCGGTCGGCGGCATTGCGGTTCCGGGTCGCCGCCCAGATACCGGCCCGCAGCGCCCGGCCGCCGTCCAGGGGCAGCCCGGGCAGCGCGTTGAACACCGCCACGATGACGTTGCTGAAAGCCAGCTGGAACGCCACCTCGTGGAGCAGCGAGCTGCCCGGCAGGATGGCGGTGGCCAGCACGGCGCTGATACCCAGCACGCCGGAGACGGCGGGGCCGGCCAGCGCCACCAGCAGCTCCACCTTCGGGGTGGGCGCGTCCCGGTCCATCTCGGTGTATCCGCCGAGCAGCTCCAGGGTGATACCGCGGACGCCGATGCCGAACCGGCGGGCCACCACCGCATGCCCCACCTCGTGCAGCAGTACCGACACCAGCAGGCAGACCACCATGCCGAAGCCGGTCACGTAGGCCACGGTCGCGGTGAGATCCGGGTGCCGTACCTGAACGAACTGGCCGTAGGTGAAGGTGATCAGCGCGCCGAGGAACAGCCACGCATAGGTGAGCACCACCGGTACGCCCGCCACCCGGCCCAGCGGTATGCCGGAGCGTCTCGCGCGCGCCGGCTCGGACGCCGCCGGTGCATTCGCGGGCGGCGGGGCAACGTGGTCCTCCATCGTCCTGATGCTACGCAGCCGCGGGCGGCGCGCCGGACCGCGCGCCGGTGAATCGTCGTACCGGTCGCCTAGCCTGTCCGCATGACGGTGGAAGCGACGGCGGCCCCCGAGGTGGCGGAGCCCGAGCAGGCGTGGCGCCCGTCGCTGTCGCCGAGCCGGGCGGCGGACTTCAAGACCTGTCCGCTGCTCTACCGGTTCCGCACCGTCGACCGGCTGCCCGAGCGGCCCACACCCGACCAGGCGCGCGGCACTCTGGTGCATGCCGTGTTGGAGCGCCTGTTCGACATCCCGGCCCCGGAGCGCACTCCGGAACGGGCCCGCGCGCTGATCGAGCCGGAGTGGGCGCGGCTGGTGGCCGAGCGCGCCGAGCTGGCCGGGCTATTTTCGGCGGACGCCGCCACGACGAGCGACACCGCCACGACGACCGACGCGGCGCCGACGGCGGACGCCCTCGGCACGGCCGACGCGCCCGCACCGGCGGACACCCAGACACCGGCGGACACCCAGGCGCCGCTAGGCGCGCCCACGCCCGTAGCGGCTCCCACGCCCGTAGCGGCTCCCACGCCCGTAGCGGCTCCCACGCCCGTAGCGGCTCCCACGCCCGTAGCGGCTCCCACGCCCGTAGCGGCTCCCACGCCGGTAGCGGCGCCGGCGGCTGAGGCACCGAGCGCAGCCGGTGAGGGCACGCCCGACCCGGGTGTCGAGCTGCTCGACGGTAATCCGGTCGACCGGGACGCCTTCCTCGCCTCCGCGCGGGAGCTGCTCTCCGGTTACTTCGCCGTGGAGGATCCGCGCCGGCTCTCCCCGGCCGAGCGCGAATATCTCGTCACCACCGAGATCGACCTCGGCGACGGTTCCGCCGACCCGGCCGCCGCCCGGCTGCTGCTGCGCGGATACATCGACCGGCTGGACGCCTCGGCCGATGGCGAACTGCGGGTGGTGGACTACAAGACCGGCGGCGCGCCGCGCGAGGCGTTCGAGGCGCGGGCACTGTTCCAGTTGAAGTTCTACGCGCTGGTGCTCTGGCGCGCCCGCGGCGTGGCGCCCCGGGTGCTGCGCCTGCTCTACCTCAAGGACACCGAGATCTGCGACTACCACCCCGAGGTCGACGAGCTGATCCGGTTCGAGCGGACCCTGGTCGCCCTCTGGTCCGCCATTGAGAAGGCGACCGCGCAGCGGGACTTCCGGCCCAAGCCCAGCCGGCTCTGCGGCTGGTGCTCGCACCAGGCCCGGTGCCCGGCCTACGGCGGCACCCCGCCACCCTTCCCGGAGCGGGCTGCGCCCGTGGCCGAGCCGGAGCCGCAGCCGGCCATCGGTGTGGACGGGTGACGGTCGCGCCGACACCACGGACGGCGCCGGCCGGCCGGCTTCGCCCGCGCCGCCAGCGAATACCCGCCGGTATCCTCGTCGGCGTGGATACCCGGCCGCAGTCAGGCGTACCGGAGGCGCCGGCGCTGCTGACCGGTCCGGTGCGGATCCTGCTGGCCGACAACCAACCCCTGCAGCGCAGCGGCTTCCGGATGGCGCTGGTCGGCGAGGCCGACCTGCATGTGGTCGGCGAGGCCGGCGACGGCGCCGAGGCGGTGGAGTTGACCCGCCGACTGCTGCCCGACGTGGTACTGCTCGACCTCCGGCTGCCCCGCCTGAGCGGCGTGGCCGCGACCCAGGCGATCGTCGGCGCCCGCCTGCCGACCCGGATCCTTGCCCTGACCACCTCCGAGCTGGACGACCACGTGGTCGGCGCGCTGCGCGCCGGTGCGATCGGCCTGCTCACCAAGGACGCACCAGCCCATGAGCTGGTCGCGGCGATCCGTACCGTCGCCGCCGGCGAGGCGGTGGTGGCACCGCGGATCCTGAGCTGGCTGCTCGGCCGGTTCGCCACGATGCTCCCCGATCCGGCCGAGCCCGCGCCCAGCGACCTCGATGCGCTGACCGACCGGGAACGCGAGGTCCTGGTCCAGGTGGCGCGCGGGCTGACCAACGCCGAGATCGCGGAGCGGCTGTCAGTCAGTGAGACGACCGTCAAGACACATGTCGGGCACGTGCTGACGAAGCTCGGCCTGCGTGACCGGGTCCAGGCGGTGGTACTCGCGTACGAGTCGGGTCTGGTGCGACCGGGCGGGCCGGCTCCGGGTCAACCCTGAGTCGGATCTCAGGGCCCACCCCCAGCGGAAAATCAACCCCGGCTCCACCTGCGGACCGACGAAGCGTCGATGGCCGGCCCCGAGGATGGATGGTGCCGGTCAGGTACTGCCTGGCCGGTCCACATTCGACAGACCCCGGTTGGAGGACCAGGTGACCGCCACGACAGCCACGACGACGAGAGTCGCGGCCCGCGCGAGTGAGGTTTGGAAGGTGTACGGGTCGGGAGAGGCCCGGGTGACCGCATTGCGCGGGGTGAGCCTGGAGCTGCTACGCGGCCAGTACACCGCGGTGATGGGGCCGTCCGGCTCCGGCAAGTCCACCCTGATGCACTGCATGGCAGGGCTCGACGCGGTCACCCGCGGCGATGTCTACATCGGACAGACGCGGCTCACCGGCCTCTCCGATGCCGGCCTGACCCGGTTGCGCCGCGACCAGGTCGGCTTCGTCTTCCAGCAGTTCAACCTGCTGCCCACGCTGTCCGCCAAGGAGAACATCCTGCTGCCGCTGGCGATCGCCGGTCGCAAACCCGACAAGCCATGGTACGACACCGTCATCGACACCGTCGGCCTGCGCGACCGGCTCAGCCACCGGCCCAGCGAACTCTCCGGCGGCCAGCAGCAGCGCGTCGCCTGCGCCCGCGCCCTGGTGTCCCGGCCCGAGGTCGTCTTCGCCGACGAACCCACCGGCAACCTCGATTCGCGTTCCGGCGCCGACATCCTCGGCTTCCTGCGCCGAAGCGTCACAGACTTCGGCCAGACGGTCGTGATGGTGACCCACGACGCCAATGCCGCCTCCTACGCCGACCGGGTCATCTTCCTCGGCGACGGACGCATCGTCCACGAGATGGCCGGGCCGACCCCGGACGCGATCCTGGACACACTGAAGAAGATCGACCTCTCGGTGGGAGGCGAGTGATGCTGCGCGCGACGCTGAAGAGCCTGCTCTCCCGCAAGCTGCGGCTGGTGCTCTCCGGCATGGCCGTGGTACTGGGCGCCATGTTCGTCTCCGGTGCCTTTGTGCTGACCGATACCATCGGTCGGTCGTTCGACTCGCTGTTCTCCAACGCATATGCCAACGTTGATGTCCAGGTGACCGGGCATGAGGTCACCGAGGGGCAGCAGGCGACGGTACCGGCGAGCGTGGCCGACCAGATCACCGCGGTACCAGGCGTCGCCGGGCAGCCGACGCCCCAAGTGTTGGTGGACGGCGCCCGGGTGATCGGCCACGACGGCAAGGCGGTCACCACGTTCGGCGCGCCGCGCTACGGCCGGGACTGGGCCGGTGAGAAGGATCAGGTACAGCTGCGGGAAGGCCACGGCCCCCAGGCCGACAACGAGATCGCGGTGAACGCGGGCCTGGCCAAGACGGCCAACCTGCACGTCGGCGACCAGGTGCCGGTGCTCACCGTCTTCGAGCCGAAGAAGACGTACAAGCTGGTCGGCATCTTCGGCCGTCCCGGTGGCCGGGACTCGCTAGGCGGTGAGACCGAGGTGGACTTCACCACGCCGGTGGCGCAGCGGGTGATGCTCGGGCAGACCGGGGTGTACTCCGATATCAACGTCAAGGCCGCGGCCGGCGTACCGGACGACGCGCTGCGGGCCCGGATCGCCACCGCGCTCGGCTCCAGCTACCAGGTCAAGACCGGCAAGCAGCTCGCCGACGAGAACAAGTCGAGCATCCAAAGTGGACTCTCGTTCTTCAACGACATCCTGCTCGGCTTCGCCGCGGTGGCGCTGTTCGTCGGTACCTTCCTGATCCTGAACACGTTCTCGATCATCGTGGCGCAGCGGACGCGTGAGCTGGCGATGATGCGTTCACTGGGTTCGTCCCGCCGTCAGGTGATCGGCTCGGTCATGATCGAGGCGCTGCTGATCGGGGTGGTCGCCTCGCTGGTCGGCCTCGGCCTGGGTATCGGTGTCGGTGCGGTGCTCGCGGCGTTGTTCGGTGGCTTCGTCGGTGGCCTGCAGCTGGCCGGCATCGCGGTACCGCTCTCCGCGGTCATCGGTGCGCTGGCGGTCGGCATCGGCATCACCATGCTCGCCGCGCTGATGCCGGCGATCCGCGCCTCGCGGATCCCGCCGGTCGCCGCGTTGCAGGAGGTCGCCACCGCGGACCGGCCACTGACCCGGGTGACGGTCAGCGGTGCGGTGACCACCGCCATCGGCGTGGGGCTGCTCGGCTGGGGTCTGTTCGGCCGGGCCGGCAGCGGCACGCTGTGGCTGGTGCTCGCCGGTGTACTGGTCAGCTTCATCGGGGTCGCGCTACTCACCCCGCTGGTGGCCCGGCCGGTGGTGGCGCTGATCGGCAGCCTCTTCGCCTGGTCGGTACCGGGCAAGCTGGGCCGGATCAACTCCGGCCGCAACCCGCGCCGTACCGCGATCACGGCCGCCGCACTGATGGTCGGCCTCGCGCTGATCACGGGCTTCAACGTGGTGGTCAGCTCGGTCAGCGCCAGCCTGCACCACCTGGGCGACACCCAGGTGAAGGCCGATCTGATCATCTCCGGCCAGCAGAGTGCGGAGCTGCCGCCCACCTTCGACCCAGCAGTGCTGGAGAAGAGCAAGCAGCTGCCCGGGGTACGGGAGGTGGCCGGCGGCTATCTCGACATCGGCAAGGTCAATGGCAAGGCGGAGGGGATAGCCGCGGTCAGCGACCTGCCCGCGCTGGCGGACATGTTCCCGCTGACCGCAAAGGAGGGGACCCTCGCCGCGCTCGGCGACAACCAGGCGGTACTCGATGAGGACGAGGCGAAGACACTCGGGTTGCACGCCGGCAGTACGGTCACCATCCAGCTCTCCCGCGGGCAGCCGCACACGGTGAAGGTGGTCGGGATCTACGCCAAGAACGACGTCTTCAACGGCTGGATGGTCGCCACCAACCTGATTCCGGACTTCCGGGTGCCACAGCCGGCGCAGGCCTTCATCCGGCTGCAGAACCAGTCAGACCTGGCCGCCGTCAAGGCGAGCGTGGCCAGGCTGCTGGCCGACAGCCCCGAGGTGAACGTGACCGACCGCAGCGGCTTCATCGACCAGCAGGTCAGCCAGCTCAACTCGGTGCTGACCTTCATCCAGATCCTGCTGGCGTTGGCGATCCTCATCGCGATCCTCGGCATCGTCAACACGCTGGCGCTGTCGGTACTGGAGCGCACCCGGGAGCTGGGTCTGCTGCGCGCCATCGGGCTGCGCCGCGCCCAGGCGATGCGGATGGTCACGGTGGAGGCGGTCGTCATCTCGATCTTCGGTGCGCTGCTCGGCCTGATCGTCGGCTCCGGACTGGGAGTGGCCGTGGTACGGGCGCTGCGCGACCAGGGCTTCACCAATGTCGCCCTGCCGTGGAACCAGATGGTGGTCTACCTGGTGCTGGCCGGCGTGGTCGGCGTGGTCGCCGCCATCCTGCCCTCGGTACGGGCGGCGCGGATCAACGTTCTGGAAGCCATCGCTTACGAGTGATGGTGTCGTGGGGGTGTTCGCGGGTGGCGCTGCCGGGGGCGCCACCCGCGAACCGTTCGCCAGCCGCGAACCGTTCCCGGACCAGGCGGCGCAGGTACTCCACGTCGACCCCGACCAGACTCTCCACTTGCACCACACCGCGCTGCTGGACAAGCTCCACTTCGGACGGTACGGCGAGCACGACGGCGCCGGCCGTCCGCGCGCTGGCGACACCGGTCGGCGAATCCTCAATCGCCACACAGCGATCGATCGGCACCCCGAGCAGCTGCGCCGCGGTGAGGTACGGGCACGGGTGCGGCTTGCCCTGATCGACCTCGTCGCCGCAGACCACGGCGCCGAAGTAGTCGCGCCCGATGGTCTGCAGCGCGACGTCAACCAGGTGCCGGCTGGTCGCGGTGACCAGTGCGGCCGGTACGCCGGCGGCACTGGTCGCGCGCAGCAGCTCGGCCGCGCCGGGGCGCCAGATCAGCCCGTCGGCGAACAGCTGCTTGACCCGCCGCTCCAGCCAGACCAGACTCTCGGCCGCGTCGCGCCACGGCTGGCCGATGTCCTCGTGCAGGATCGCCATCGAGTGCAGCATGCTGGAGCCCACCATCCGGGCGCGGGCCACCGCCGAGAGCTGGCTGCCGTACCGCGAGGCGAGTTCGGCCAGGCCGACGTCCCACACCTTCTCGCTGTCCACCAGCGTGCCGTCCATGTCGAACAGCACGCCGGCGAGCTCGGGGGCGGAGGGCACGGCGCGAGCGTAGCCGGGCGGCCCGGAGTACCGGCCACTGCCGTGCGCCGGTTGTGACCGTCACCTCAACCGGCCGCTGGTCTAGGCTGTGCGGATGCTCAAAGGCTTCCGGGACTTCATCCTGCGCGGAAACGTGGTCGACCTGGCGGTCGGTATCGTTGTCGGTGCCGCCTTCACCACCCTTGTCACGTCGTTCACCACCTCGTTCCTCAAGCCGCTGATCGCGGTCTTCGGTGGTGGCGAGGTCGGTAAGCTCGGCGCCAGCTTCAGGATCCACGGCCAGGTGTTCGACTGGGGTGCCTTCCTGAACGCGGCGATCACCTTCCTGATCACGGCGGCGGTCGTCTACTTCCTCGTCGTGTACCCGATGAACGAGCTCGCCAAGCGCCGCAAGCTCGGCGACGCGCCGCCACCTGAGGCGCCGAGCGAGGAAGTCCGGTTGCTGACCGAGATCCGCGACGCGCTGGTGCGGCAGGCGCCGCCTTCCGCGCCCGAGGCGCCGCCGGTCGACCGGCTCTAGAGGTCGAGGGCGGTACGCAGCATCGCGTCGACCGCCTCCTGGGTCTCGGTGTCGATGGTGCCGATGTGCTCGGTGAACCAGTCGCGCCACAGCCGGGACAGGGAGGTGCCGTTGAGCCACAGCCCATCGCCGACCTGTACGGCGAGGATGTCGCGCGGATCCTGGTCGACGGTGTCCAGGCCGTACACCCACTGCCGGGGCGAGTTGTTGATGCCGTCGGCCGAGACGACCAGGATGGTGCGCTCGCGAGGTGAGCCCTTCGGCGCGTAGCGCCACACGTCGCCGCGGGTCACGCCTCCTCCTTCGCCGCGCGCTCGACCTCGTCGTAGAGCGCGTCCTGGTCGTCGCCGGTCGGTTGGAGCGGTGCCCCCAGCCGCAGCGCCTCGTTGCGGATGGCGCGCGATACGAGGGCGGCGACGGTGACGCCACGCATCTTCGCCACCCGCTCGGCGAGGTCCAGGATGTCGGCGTCGAGGCTCAGCACCGTGTCCCGGGTACGCCGCTTCATAACCGGCAGCGTACCCGTTGCACAGCGCCGGGCCCGGGCGCGCACTCGGGTCGGAGTGCGTGCCCGGGCCGCGGGCGGTGATACTGGCTGGCTTACTGGGCTGGAGCGAAGGCGTAGAACTTGGTGCTGTTGCCGGCCGGGCCGAACGAGTACCCCGAGCCCCAGTAGACGTTGCCGTTGACGACGGCGGGACCTGAGGTGATGCTGCCGTCGGCGTCGAAGCTCCACAGGATGCTGCCGGTGGCGGCGTCGATGGCGAACATGTTGTCCCCGTTGGTGTTGGTCGAGGCGCCGTACATCACGCCGTTGGCGACGGTGGTAAACGCCACGTCGAGCTGCGTCGCCGGGTCAGGTGTCTGCCAGAGAACCTTGCCGGTGGCCGGGTCCAGCGCCGCCCACGATCCACCGGTCGTCGTCTGCCCGGCGAACGGGCCGGAGCCACCCAGGGTGTACGGGATGCGCAGCGCATCCGCCTCGGCCACGTAGATGCGCTTGCCGTCGGTGGCCGATCCCCACTCCAGACCGCCGAGGAAGCTGCCCGGTCCGACCATGGTGGTCCACACGACCTTGCCCGTGTTCGGGTCGAGGGCCCAGTAGATGCCGCTCTTCTGACCGATGCCGATCAGCTGCCGGGGCTTGCCGGTGGCGGGGTCGTGCGTGGTGAACATGTTCGGCCCAGAGCCGAAGTCGAAGTCCGGCCCGCACTGGGGCGTACCGAGGCAGGCGCCCGAGAAGACGTCGGCGTCGGTGGTACGGGTGGCCCACTGGACCTTCCCATCGCGCAACCGGAGCGCCATGATCGATTCGGTGTGGTTGTCGGCCGCCGACGGTTGGCAATCCGTCTGGCCAGGCACCTCGCAGACCCCGTCCGGCACCGTGTAGTTGTTGCCGGTACCGACGTAGAGCAGACCGCGCCGCTCATCGATGACGGCGGACGATCCCCAGACCGCGTCGCCACTGTACCCACCGGGCAGGTTGACGTCGCTGCCGCCGTTGTTGGAGGGAATCATGTACGACTTCCACAGGATCCTGCCGGTGTGCTCGTCCAGCGCCACCACGGCACCCCGGAAGGTGCAGCACTGGTACGCCGGGTTGCCGGAGATCGCCTCCTCCTTCGATGCGACGCCGACATACACCACACCATGGAAGACCACCGGCGCCTCGGTGATCGTCGAGGCCGGGTGGTCGCTCACCTTGGTCGACCAGACCAGCTTGCCGGTCAGCCGGTTGACCGCGAATATCTTGGCACCGCCGGTCAGGCCGGGGCCGTTGATCCAGCCGTCACCGGTGATCAGCAGGTTGCCCGAGATCGCCGGGCTGGGCCGGGAGACGTCGCCGGCCACGCCGGTCAGGTCGGAGACCGCCCTGGACCACACCACGCTGCCCGTCTCCGCATTGACGGCCCAGAGCATGCCGCCCTGGTCGGAGAAGTAGACGATGCCGCCGAAGACCGTCGGCGTGGCGGTCACGTTCCCGGCCGTCGTGACTGTCCACTTTGGCTGGAGGGTACTGGCGTTGGCGGTCGAGATTTTGTGTTCATTCGGGCTGGAGTGAGTGTTGGCCAGGTTCTGGCCAGCGAACGGCCACTCCCCCGCTCCGGGTACGCCACCGGAGGGTGCCGTGGCCGGAGCGGCCGATGCCTGCGCGCCGGCGAGGCCGGCGGTCGCCACCGCCATCGCCGCCACCAGAACCGCCAATCCCGCCCGGCGCTGGGGTATGGGCTCCGTCCGTCGTCTGAACCAGGTCGCCATCCTTATCCACCTCAGATCTCGTTCGTCGGCTGGAACTCGTCTTCAACAGGTCCGATCAACCGGTCGTGGCCAAAGCGAGACCGCTATGCCGGCCGGCTCGACCTCGCAGGTCCTGGCCTCGCCCGGTCCGGGCCTCGCCCGGTCCGGGTAGAGCCGCCGGCACGTCTACTCCTCTCCATCACAAACCCAGCAGGCCTCACCCCGGTGCCACGCACTGACATCGATCTTCGTTCACCGTGAAAGGACTAGTTTCGATATTTTCATACAACATCACGACGAGTCACCGGCGGGCGCGCACCCGCGCGGCCGGAATTCCCTTACTGGCGAAGGAATCCGCCGCTGTCCCTTGTGGACGGTTCGACGTCACTGAGCGTTGACATGCGCCACCCCCTAGGGGATATCCGGGCGGTACCAACGCGGCGACCGCCCCGATCCACTGTGGATGGTTGGGGCGGCCGCCGTTGTGTTGTCGGTAACGGGATGGGTCAGGTCGCGAGGACGTCGATCTTCGGCATGTTCCAGCCCGAGACGCTGACCACCGGCGTGGCACTCTGCAGGTCGGAGGAGTGCCAGGTGACCGTGATCGTCTGCGACTCGCCCGGCCACAGGGTGATGTCGTTGCCGGTCCAGATGGAGGACTGCAGCTCGTTGTCGCCGGACAGCTCGGTACCCGACGCGGTGCCCCGACGGATGTCCGCCCGCAGGAAGAATCCAACCGTCGGCGCAGACGAAGTGTTGGCGATGGTGACGGTCGTCA
>JAFMQQ010000513.1 GCA_017354595.1 Micromonosporaceae bacterium | reverse complement strand
CGGACCCTGCGCGGCGGGTGCCTGCGCAGCGGGTGCCTGCGCGGCGGGCGGCTGCGCCGGGGCTTGCTCGCCCTCGCCGGCGATCACCGCGAGCTCGCTGCCCACCTCCACCGTCTCGTCCTCGCGCACGACGATCCGGCTGAGTACACCCGTCGCCGGCGACGGGATCTCGGTGTCCACCTTGTCGGTGGAGACTTCGAGCAGCGGCTCGTCCGCCTGGACCCGCTCACCCTCCTGCTTCAACCACCGGGTGACGGTGCCTTCGGTGACGCTCTCGCCGAGCTGCGGCATGGTGACCGATACCGGCATCTCTGTCTGACTCTCCTCTGTGTCACTCGCCCAAAGCATTCAGCCGTGTACGTGCAACGGCTTACCCGCCAGAGCCAGGTGCGCCTCACCGATCGCCTCGGTCTGCGTGGGGTGCGGGTGGATCAGCTGCGCCACGTCGGCCGGGAACGCCTCCCAGTTGACGATCAACTGAACCTCGGCGACCAGCTCGCTGACCCGGTCGCCGACCATGTGTACGCCGACCACCGGCCCGTCCTGTACCCCGACCAGCTTGACGAAGCCCTGCGTCTTGAGGATCTGGCTCCTGCCATTGCCGGCGAGATCATAGGTGAGCGTGCTGACCTTGTCGCCGTACACCTCCCGGGCGCGCGCCTCGGTCAGCCCGACCGAAGCCACCTCGGGGGAGCTGTAGGTGATCCGCGGGATGCCGCTCTCCTCGATCACAGCCGGGTTCTGCCCGGCGATCTCTTCGGCGGCGAAGAAGCCCTGCTGGAAACCGCGGTGCGCCAGCTGCAGGCCGGGCACGATATCGCCGACCGCGTACACGTTGGGCAGGTTGGTCCGCAGCCGCTCGTCGGTGAGCACGAAGCCGCGCTCCATCCGCAGCCCCTGCTCCTCGTACCCGATGTTCTGGGTCACCGGACCGCGCCCGACCGCGACCAGCAGCAGTTCGGCCTCGAACTGTTCGCCGCCCTCGATGGTGGCCCGGATCCCGTCGGCGGTGCGCTCCACGCGCTGGAACGGCCTGCCCGTCCTGAAGCCGATCCCGCGCCGGCGGAACGCCCGCTCCAGCGCCTTCGAGCTCTGCTCATCCTCCGGTGGCAGCAGCCGCGGCAGCGCTTCGAGGATCGTCACCTCGGCCCCGAAGGAGCGCCAGGCGCTGGCGAACTCGCAGCCGATCACGCCGCCACCCAGGATGATGACGGAGGACGGTACGTGGTCCAGCACCAGCGCGTGCTCGGAGGCGATCACCCGCTCGCCGTCGATCTCCAGACCGGGCAGCGTCCGGGAGTAGGAACCGGTGGCCAGGATCAGGTTGCGGCCGGTGACCCGCTGGTCGCCGACGTGTACCGTGGTCGGCCCGACCAGCCGGCCCTCTCCCTCGACCAGGGTCACCTTGTTGGCCCGGGCCAGTCCCTGCAGTCCCTTGTAGAGCCGGGCGACCACGCCGTCCTTGTACCCGTTGACCGCCTTCATGTCGATGCCCTGGAAGCTGGCCTGGACACCGAACTGCTCCGCCTCCCGGGCCAGGTCGGCCACCTCGCCCGCGTGCAGCAGGGCCTTGGTCGGGATGCAGCCCCGGTGCAGGCAGGTGCCGCCGAGCTTGTCCTTCTCCACCAGCGCGACCGACATGCCCAACTCGCTGGCGCGGAAGGCCGCCGCGTAGCCGCCGCTGCCACCACCGAGCACGACGATGTCGAATGTGGCGTTCGGGTCGGTCACGTCTTCTCCCTGGTCGCGGCTGTCCCGTGTAATGCCCATTTCCGGGTACGGCGGCGGTTCGCAGTGTGATCCGACCGCCCCGGCCATCTTGTCACCCGTCGCGCCCGGCGGCGAAGCGAGGTGCCCATTTCCTGACCGGGGTGTGCCCTCCTTGGGCGCACCGTTCCTGACTGGGGTGTGCCCTCCTGGGGCGCACCGTGACACATCTATCCGGCGTACCCTTTGCCAAGCCGGGCGCCAGCGTGGGCGCCGACCCAGACAGAGAGGGTGAGGGCGGTGGCGTTGTTCCGCCGGCATCGTGCTGCCGGTACCTCCTCGGACCGGGCGCGCTTCCGGGAAGATATGGCCCATCTCGAGCAGTTCGCGCAGACTCGCCGCGGGGTCGAGGCCTACATCGAGCCCCGCACCACCGTGACCGAGACGACCGTGATGCTGGTGGCCCACGATGGCGAGTGGACCCGTCGCCGGGTGCCCGACCCGTACACCGCCCGCCAGCTCGGCAGCCGCCTTCGCATCCCCGTCTACGACGTCCACCTGGTCGGCTATCCACAACGGATGCGCGAATACAACGAGCGCCGGAAGCGTGGCGCCGGAAGCTCACTCGGCGGCGAGGCGCTCGATCAGGGTTAGCAGGGTACGCACCGGGACGCCGGTACCGCCGGTCGACCAGTATCCGCTCGGCTCGCCGGAGTGGTAGCCCGGCCCGGCGATGTCCAGATGCGCCCAGGCGATTCCGTCGTCGACGAACTCGCGGAGGAACACCCCGCCCTGCAGCATGTGGCCCGCCCGGTCCATTGAGGAGTTGATCTGGGAGATGTCGGCGACATCGGAGTCCATGCCCTTGCGTACGTCATCCGGCAGCGGCATCGGCCAGGCCGGTTCACCGACCGCGTCGCCGGCCAGCCGTACCTGCTCGCACAGTTCCGGGGTACCCATCACACCGGCCACCCGCTTGCCCAGCGCGATCACCTGGCCGCCGGTGAGGGTGGAGACCTCGACCAGGTGATCGGTGCCGTCCTTGCAGGCGCGGGCGATCGCGTCGCCGAGGACCATCCGCCCCTCCGCGTCGGTGTTGAGCACCTCGACCTGGGTACCGTCGAACATGGTGATCACGTCACCCGGCCGGTACGCCGAGCCGGACGGCATGTTCTCCGCCATCGGCAGGTACGCGGTCACCGCCGCCTTCGGCCGCAGCGCGGCGAGTGCGAGCATGGCGCCGGCCACCGCGGCCGCACCGGCCATGTCCGACTTCATCTCCCACATGCCCTGCGCCGGCTTGATGGAGACGCCACCGCTGTCGAAGGTGATCCCCTTGCCAACCAGGGCCACCCGGGTCTGCGCCGCCCGCGGGGTGTAGCTGATCCGCACCAGCCGCGGTGGCGCCGTCGATCCCTGGCCGACCGCGATGATCCCGCCGTACCCGCCGCGGCGCAGCTGCCGCTCGTCGAGCACCTCCACCTCAAGCCCGGCGGCGGTGGCCGCCTCGGCGACCGAGTCGGCGAAGTCCGGCGGCCGCAGCTGGTTGCCGGGTGTGTTCACCCAGTCCCGCACCTGGGCGACGGCGCGGGCCACCGCCTGCGCCCGGCGTACCTCCGCCCGGGCGG
>JAFMQQ010000512.1 GCA_017354595.1 Micromonosporaceae bacterium | reverse complement strand
GTGCGGGCGCAGTACCGGCACCAGCGTGGCTGGCCCGATCGTCCGGCGCGGGCGTACCGCCGCGAAGATCGGCCCCGCCGGAGTGGCCCGGATGACCAGGCCGCCGAGGTGTGGCTCGGGGTCGACCCGGGGCCCGTCGCCGTCGCGGCCGAGCGGTTCCGTCAGCCGCGACGACGCGGACATTTACGCCACCCCCCGTGGTGGTTAGCCTGCAGCCAATCGCACTATAACCGACTACACAGACTATTCACTTTGGAAGCCTCATAAGCCGCCGGGCACTCTCGCTGTGCCCACAGCGCTACGATCCCGGCGTGTCGACGCAGCGCCAACCGGGCCAGTCGGGCCTGCCCCAGCCCCGCCGGCTACGCGGTGGGGCGCCGGAGCTGGTTGACAGGGCGCGGCGCCGGATCCAGGCCAGGCTTCTCGCGCAGCGCAGCCCGGCCGCACGCGGTCCCGGCCAACGCAGCCTGACCCAACGCACTGGCGAGACCGGCAGGTCCGGTGGGCACTTCATCGTGTGCGGCGACGATCCGCTCTCGCACCGGCTCGTCGACGAGCTGGCCCGGCGGTACCAGCGCCCGGTGACCGTCATCCTCGAGTCCCGGCAGCAGCGGCACGGGCCGGCGATCGCGAAGATCCCAGGGGTACGGATCGTCGAGCGGGCCCGGCTGGACACCGAGGCGTTCCGCGCGGCCGGGGTGGCCACGGCCGCCGCGCTCGCCCTGGTGCGCCAGGACGATGTCGGCAACATCCACGCCGCCCTGCAGGCGCAGGAGCTCAACCCGCACCTGCGACTGGTGCTGCGCATGTTCAACATGAGGCTCGGGCACAGCATCCGCCCGCTGCTCAACCATTGCCGGGTGCTCTCCGACGCGTCGATCGCGGCACCAGCCTTCGTCGCCTCCGCCCTGGGGGAGGCTGGTTGGGTCGCGCCGACCTACATCAGGCTCGCCGGCCGTACCCTCCGGGTCGCGGGCCGCTCCGAGGTCGAGCGGGCGCATGTGGTGTGCGGGCTGGCTGACACGACCGCCGGCGCCGAGGCGGTGCTGCTGCCGGAGAACGAGGACCGGTGTGATCTGGTGCTGGCGGTGGCGGACGGCCGGGCGCCCAGGCCGGAGCCCGGCCGCAGCGAGCGGCGGCGCAGCTGGTCCCGGTTCTCCCCGGCGAACCTGTTCGGCCCGCGGGTCAGCCGGTTCCTGTCCATCGCGGCGGCCGGCCTGTTCGCGGTGCTGGTGCTCGGTACCGGGCTGCTCGCTCTGGTCAGCCACAACACCAACATCTGGCAGGCGGCGTACGAGACGCTGCTGAACACCTTCGGCGGCGCCGGGCCCGACCTCAACCTCTCCTGGTCCGAGCAGGTGCTGCAGGTGGTGGTGGCGCTCTCCGGGGTGGCGATGATCCCGGTGGTCACCGCGGCCGTGGTCGAGGCGGTGGTCAACGCCCGGCTGGCGCTGGCGTTGGGCCGGCTGCGGGTACCGGTGGCCGATCACGTCGTGGTGGCCGGGCTGGGCAACGTCGGTACCCGAGTGATCGAGCAGCTGCGCTCGCTGGGGATTCCGGTGGTCGCGATCGACCAGTCAGAGGGGGCGCGGGGCATCCAGCTCGCCCGGGACCTCGGCGTCCCGTTGGTGATCGGCGACGCGAGCCGGGAGGAGACGCTGCGCGAGGCGTACACCGGTTCGGCCCGGGCGCTGGTCACCCTGTCCACCAACGATGTGGTCAACCTCGAAGCGGCGCTGAACGCCCGGGCGATGAACCCGGAGATCCGGGTGATCCTGCGCCTGTTCGACGGCGACTTCGCCGACCGGGTGCAGCGCGCCTTCGGGATCACGGCATCGAAGAGCGTGTCGCTCCTGGCCGCGCCGACGTTCACCAGCGCGATGCTGGAGCGCGAGGTGGTCGGTACCATCCCGGTGAACCGGCAGCTGCTGCTGGTCGCCGAGGTACCGGTGGAGCCGGGCTCGTCGCTGGCCGATCAGGCGGCCAGCCAGGCCGAGGCGATCCTCGGTATCCGGGTGCTGGGCGTGACACCGGCCAGGCAGGCCGGCGGGTGGCTGTGGCGGGTACCGGGGGACCATCCCCGGCTGCCCGGCGAGCGGGAGCTGACCTGGGAGTACCGGCTGCGCGAAGGCGACCGGCTCACCGTGGTCGCCACCAGTAGCGGCCTGGAGCGGTTGCTCGCCCGTACCACGCCGGTGCCGGTGCCGCCGGCGAGCAGCCCGGCGGTCACGGACTGAGCGTCAGATCATCGAGTGGTACGCCGAGGATCGCCTGTTCGTCCGGGCGGTGGGTGAGTACGTCGGCGAGGTACGACTGGACCGCCGGTGCCAACCCGACATCCCGGCCGGAGTCTTCGCACAGCCGCCACCGGTGCTCGAGGATCTGCACGAAGAGTTCGGTCGGCTCCAGCTTGCCGCGCAGGTGTGCCGGTACCGCCCGGACCACCGGCTCGAAGACCTCGGTCAGCCACCGGTGCGCCGCCTGCTGCTCGTCGTCCAGGTCGGACTCGGCGCGGTAGGTGTCCAGGTCGTTGAGCAGCTTGCGGGCCTGGTTCTCCTCGGCGTCCAGGCCGGTCAGCCGCAGCAGCCGGCGGGTGTGGTGCCCGGCATCGACCACCTTGGGGCGTACCAGATAGCCACCGTCCACAGTAGACACCTGTAGCTCGCCGATGTCGAAGCCGAGCTCGTTCAGCCGCCGGATCCGCTTCTCCACGTGGTGCCGGTTCTCGCGCTCGACCTGCTGCTCGTAGGTCAGCTCGTGCCACAGCTTCTGGTACCGGCGGACCACGTCCTCGGCGACCACCTCCGGGTCGATCGCCTCGTGCAGTAGCCCGGCGGCGTCCAGGTCGAGCATCTCGCCGAAGATGTTTACCCGGGCGACCTCCACGTCCTCGTCCCGCTGCCCGTTGGACAGCCGCGGGTGCAGTGCCCCGGTCTCCGCGTCCACCAGGTACGCGGCGAAGGCTCCCGCGTCCCGCCGGAACAGGGCGTTGGACAGCGACACGTCGCCCCAGTAGAAGCCGGAGAGGTGCAGCCGTACCAGCAGCGCGGCGAGCGCGTCCAACAACCGGTTCACCGTCTCCGGGCGCAGCGTGTGCGAGAAGAGGGCCCGGTACGGCAGGGAGAACTGCAGGTGCCTGGTGACCAGTACCGGATCGACCGGCTCGCCCGCGTCATCCTGGCGGTCCGCCACGATCGCCACCGCCTCCACGGCCGGGGCGTCGATCCGTTCCAGGGCGCGCAGCAGGTCGTACTCCTTCTGGGCGACCCGTTCGCCGGTCTCCTTCAGCGCGTAGACCGTACCGCCGAACTTGACGAACCGGACCACGTGCCGGGAGATGCCCTGCGG
>JAFMQQ010000511.1 GCA_017354595.1 Micromonosporaceae bacterium | reverse complement strand
CTCGTGGTCGCCTGCCCGGCCCGGCCGGATGACGCCGCCGGGCTGCTGCGTACCCTGCTCGCTTCGGCTCTTGTGGACGGTACCGTCGGGGTGTTCCTGGAACCGATCGCCCTGTACCACACCCGTGACCTCTACCGCGAGGGCGACGGCGGCTGGGCCGCCCCGTATGCCCCGCCCACCGCGTGGGCCGGCGCGCACATCCCGATCGGCAGCGGCCGGGTCGAGGTGGCCGGCTCCGGTGCCGACCTGACGATCATCACCTTCGGCAACGGGGTACGGATGTCGCTGCGGGTGGCCGCATCGCTCGCGGCCGAGGGGGTCGGCTCCCGGGTGGTCGACCTGCGTTGGCTCGCCCCGCTGCCCGCGGCCGACATCGTGCGCGAGTCCCGGGTCACCGGCCGGGTGCTCATCGTGGACGAGACCCGCCGCTCGGCCGGAGTCGGCGAGGGCGTGCTGGCGGCCCTGGTGGACGCCGGGTACGAGGGCGCCGCGGTACGGGTGGCCTCGGTCGACTCATTCGTACCGTTGGGGGATGCGGCCCGGCATGTCCTGGTGGACGAGGACTCGATCTTCCAGGGAGCCCGCTCCATCCTGGCGACCTGACCCGTATCTTTTGGTTGTGTGTACGGTGAGCCACTTGCGCCCGGCGCCCGGACTGTGTGGACTACGCGCATGCGGCGAACAGTGGCGCCGTGAGTGAGTTAGGGAGGCACGCGGAAGTGAGCGCGACCGCTGGTCAGGCCGCCGATGGCGTTCGTAGCCTGGCGGACCGGTTCGGCATCGAACCGGGGATGGTGGTCATGGAGATGGGCTACGACGACGATGTCGACGAGGATCTCCGGGACGCCCTGATCGACCGTTGCGGGGAGGAGTTCGTCGACGAGGACACCGATGAGGTCGTCGACGTGGTGCTGCTGTGGTGGCGGGACGGTGACGGGGACCTGGTGGACACACTGGTCGACGCGATCGCCCCGCTGGCCGACAACGGCGCGGTCTGGCTGCTGACCCCGAAGGCCGGCCGCCCCGGTCACGTGGAACCGAGCGAGATCACCGAGTCCGCCCCGACCGCCGGGCTCCAGCAGACATCGATCATCAGCGCGGGCAAGGACTGGAGCGGGGCGCGGCTGGTCGCTCCCCGGGCCGCCCGCAGCAAGCGCTGACTCGCGTGTCATCCTCATATTCGGTCAGTCCGATGGCCCCCGACCCAGAGGAGCACGCGCATGACGATCAGCGTGGGTGAACCGGCGCCCGACTTCGTCCTGAAGGACCAGAACAACCAGGAGGTGCGGCTGTCGGCGTACCGCGATCGCAAGGTGGTACTGCTGGTCTTCTATCCGCTCGCCTTCACCGGTACCTGTCAGGGCGAACTGTGCCAGGTGCGGGACAACCTCAACGACTTTCTCAACGACAATGTCCAGGTCCTGACGGTGAGTGTGGACTCGCCGTTCACCCACAAGGTCTGGGCCGACCAGCAGGGCTTCGAGTTCCCGTTGCTGGCCGACTTCTGGCCACACGGCGCGGTGGCGCAGGCGTACGGGGTCTTCAACGAGGAGCGGGGCATCGCGAACCGTGGCACCTTCGTCATCGACCGGGACGGCGTGGTGCGGTTCGCGGAGATGAACATGCCGGGCGAGGCGCGCGACCAGGAGGCCTGGCGCAAGGCGTTGGCCACGGTCACCGGCTGAGGCTGGTATCGCTGGAGGTGGCCGGGCGATTGCCCAGCCACCTCAGCATGCCCGCCCTTCGAGCGTGTTGGCCCTGGCGGCCAGGCGGGCGCCCGCGGTCGCAGCCGGGTACACTGGCCGTCTGTTCCGGGCGCGTAGCTCAGCGGAAGAGCACTCGCCTTACAAGCGAGGGGTCGCTGGTTCGAACCCAGCCGTGCCCACCCATACCGACCGGGGGAAGCGCACGCCCGGACGGCCCCAAGATCCCTGGTGTGGGCTTGTTTGTAGCAACGCCTGTAGCAACCCTGACGCTCGCCTGGCTCGCACCGGACGGGACAATGTCGTCGTGGATACCCGAGTCCAGACGTTCGAGGCTGAGGCAAGGGCTCGTATGGATTTTCTCTGCCGGGATTTCGGCTTTCTTGAGCCTGAATTCGACCGCCACGGGCACGGGTACCCGGTCGTGTTGTCGCTGTGCTACCACGGACCGTCGAAGCTCGTCGAGGTGAGTCTCGTCCTGGCTTACGGTGGCGAGGAGTATGTCACCACGTCGTTTGTGACCGGCCGACGCGACGGCCGGCAACAACGATCCGAGATCGGCTCCAACACGGCACACACCGGATTCCAGCTGCGTCGTGCTCTTGATCGTCAGACCGCCGCTCTCCAGCAGGCGTTGGCGGCGCAGCCTCCTCGTAGCACGGATCACGCCAGCCGGTCGTCCAATGCGCTCCCCTCTTGTCGTGGGGCCGGACCTTAAGGGATAGAGGATCATCGCTGAAACGAGGCGGAAGGGTGGGCGCTAACGAGCGGCGTCGGCGGCCGACAAGGAACGGTTGCCTCGCTCCGCTGGAGCCACATGCGATCCCTTCCGTCAGCCCGTCGCCGGCTTTTGCAGTGATGGCCAGAAGGCGCCACCGGTCAACCCGGCTTACCCGCTTTCACGCCTGCGTCGTTCATTGGTACGGCCCGGGTGTGAAGGTCTTCAGTGCGGCCCGGCAGGTCTTGCGGTCACCGATCCGAAGCGCGATGGCGTGCGGCACATCGACGAACCAGAAATGGCCGTATGCGCTCTCGACTGACTGCCCAACCCCGAACGGGAGCGTCCAGGGGTCGGGACTGGGAGTGGGCAGCCGGATGGGCCACAATGCCCGGTCGCCGCAGTACAGGTACGCCCCGGTAAAGACGGGGTACGCCGACAGTTTGGCGTTGTCATAGGTCAGCTGTACCGCGGTCCATAGGTCCCAACTATCGAAGAAGACTGGGAGCCAGCTTGCCACCTGCGCGCGGGAGCCGAACACGAACAATCGGTCGTACGGTCGTGGGTCGGGTACCGCCCGCCGGATTGTCGCCAGGACTGCGCGCTGCTCGGCGGCTGCCTGCGCCCAGAGCCGGTGATCCTCCTCAATCCTCGGCAAATATCCAGCGCCGACCGCTACCGCTGCCACCGTCGCCAGTGCGACCGGGCGCCAGCCACCCGGCAGGGCGTACAACACCAGGGCCGCGGCGATCCGCAGCAGGGCGTAGACCAATACCACAATGCCCAGCGCCGCTACGACGTTGACCCGGTTCCCCAGGTTGGGCTTCTGCGGGACGTAGAAGTTGGTCGGCAGGTATGTCGCATAGCAGGCGGCGATCCCCACCGTCGCGATCGCAGCGATAGCCAGCCAGCGGCGCAGATCCACGG
>JAFMQQ010000510.1 GCA_017354595.1 Micromonosporaceae bacterium | reverse complement strand
GCTTGTCGGCGTCCCGTACCTGCGCCGCGACATCGTCGCGTACCTGCCTCAGCGCCAGCGGGCCGACCTGGGTGCCGTCGCGCATCGGATCCCCGACCGGTACCGTCGCCATCTTGCTGACAAAGGACTCGGCGAAGTCGTCGTACACGTCGGTGTGCGCGATGAACCGCTTCGCCGCTATGCAGGACTGCCCGTTGTTCTGGCAGCGCGCCTGGACGGCGACGGTGGCGGCGCGCTCGACATCGGCCGAGGGCATCACCACGAACGCGTCGCTGCCGCCGAGCTCCAGCACGGTCTTCTTCAGCGCCCGCCCGGCGGTCGCCGCGACGCTGCTGCCGGCCGGGCCGCTGCCGGTCAGCGTGGCCGCGCGCACCCGCGGATCCAGCAGCACCCGCTCCACTTTCTCCGAGCCGATCAGCAGAGTCTGGAAGGTACCCTCCGGGAACCCCGCCCGGCGGAACAGGTCCTCCAGGAACAGCGCGGTCTGCGGCACGTTGGACGCGTGCTTGAGCAGCCCGACATTGCCGGCCATCAGGGCCGGGGCGGCGAACCGGATCACCTGCCAGAGCGGGAAGTTCCACGGCATCACGGCCAGCACCGGGCCCACCGGCTGGTACCGCACGTACGCCTGCCTGGCGCCGACCGCGCCCGCATCGGCCGGCTCGTCGGCGAGCAGCCGGTTGGCCCGCTCGGCGAAGTAGCGACAGGCGTTGGCGCACTTCTGGACCTCGGCCCGCGCGGCGGAAAGGGTCTTGCCCATCTCGGTGGTGAGCACGGCGCCCAGCGGATCCCGCTCGTCGTCCAGGATCCGCGCGGCGGAGAGCATCCACTCGGCCCGCCGGGCGAAGGTGGTCCGGCGTACCCGGCTGAAGGCGGTGACCGCCCGGTCGAGTCGCTCGTCCACTTGCGCGTCCGGCATCGGATCGAAAACCTTGAGTGTCTCTCCGGTGGCCGGATCCACGGTGGCGATCGCCATGTCACCTCCTGCGCTTGCTGCGCACGTCTCGCGCTCGCCTGCTCAGGCGCTACCCGCCGGCCGGGCGAGCAAACCATCGGCGCCGGTGTCCGCGGCTTTCTCCGCCTCCTCGACCGAGAGCGGCTTGGCCAGGTGCTCCAGGCTGCGACGCTCGGCCGGCACGCCGAGCACCACCTCGACCAGGCCGCCCGCGATCATCATCGCCGCCCCGACCACGAAGGCGACCGTGGTGTCCGCGACCTTCCCGGTACCGACCAGGTTCGAGAACGGCAGCGGGCCGGAGATGCCGCCGGCGGCGGTACCGATGGCGTAGAAGAAGGCGATGCACAGCGCCCGGGTCTCCATCGGGAAGACCTCGCTCACCGGGCTGGCAGGTTAGTCTGCACCGTACTCATCCGGTCGGGTTCCCAGGCCGCCGGCGAGCTACACGCGCGCAATCTCACACCGGCCTGGGAGAGGATGAGTCCATGGCGAAGATGCTGGCGTGGGAGGTGGACCGGCGGGGTCCGGTCGCGACCGGGCCGCTGCACGCGGTACACCGTGAGGTGCCCGAGGCGGGACCGGGCGAGCTGCTGATCCGGGTGACCGCCTCCGCGGTGTGCCGCACCGACCTGCATGTGGTGGAGGGGGACCTGCCGCCACACAAGTCGCCGGTGGTGCCCGGGCACGAGGTGGTCGGCGAGGTCGTCTCCCCCGCGCAGCGCGCCGGGGAGAAGGTCGGCGTGGCGTGGTTGCGGTACACCGACGGTACGTGTGTCTACTGTGGACGAGGGGCGGAGAACCTCTGCCCCGCCTCCAGGTACACCGGGTGGGACGCGGACGGCGGGTACGCGGAGTACACCGTGGCACCCACCGATTACGTCTACCGGCTGCCCGACGGGTACCCGGATGAGGAACTGGCGCCACTGCTGTGCGCCGGCATCATCGGGTACCGCGCACTGCGCCGGGCCAACCTGCCACCGGGTGGATCGCTGGGCATCTACGGCTTCGGTGCCTCGGCGCACCTCGCGGCCCAGGTCGCGCTCGCCGAGGGGGCGCGGGTGCACGTACTGACCCGGGCGGCCGCCGCGCAGGAACTCGCCCGTGAACTGGGTGCCGCCTCGGTCGGCGGGGCGCGCGACCAACCTCCGGAGCCACTGGACTCGGCGATCCTGTTCGCGCCCGCCGGCGACCTGGTACCGGTGGCGATGGCGGCGCTGGACCGCGGCGGTACCCTCGCCATCGCCGGCATCCATCTGTCCGACATCCCCCCGCTGAACTACCAGCGGCACCTGTTCCAGGAGCGCGAAGTGCGCAGTGTCACCGCGAACACCCGCCAGGACGGCCGGGAGCTGCTCGACTTCGCGGCCCGCCACCGGCTGCGGGTCACCACCACCCGGTACCGGCTGGACGCGGCCGATCGGGCCCTCGCCGATCTGGCCGGCGATCGGGTCAACGGCGCGGCGGTGCTGATACCATGACGGACTCCACTGTGGACGGTCCGGGTTCCGGGTCCGGTACCGGGCGGTGGCTGGCCGGCGCAACCAGGCCGGTCGCGTTCCTCGTCGTCACCGGGGCGTACCTGCTCGCCGGCGCGGTCGCCGCGGCCGTGGCCCTGCCGCTGGCCGGCGTCCACCCGGTGCTGGTCGCGCTGTCCGCCGACCTCGCCGCGACGCTGGTCATCTTCGCGCTCTCCGAGCTGGTGGCGAACGCGAGCCTGTACGACCCGTACTGGAGTGTGGCGCCGCCGGTGATCGCGGTGTGCTGGGTCGCGGTCGCGACACCGGGCGCTTCCGTGGCCCGTCAAGTGGTTGTGCTGGCACTGATCCTCGCCTGGGCGGTACGGCTGACCGGCCACTGGGCCGGCACCTGGCGCGGGCTGGGCCACGAGGACTGGCGCTACGCCGACCTGCGCGCCTGGGCCCGGCACCGGCCGGTGCCACCGGCGCGCCCCGGCAGGGCTCGCCCCGGCCTGCCGTGGTGGCTGGTGAACCTGGCCGGCATCCAGCTGATGCCGACGCTGCTGGTCTTCGCGGGCATGCTCCCGGTCTGGCCGGCGGTGGCCGGGGGTACCCGCCGGTTCGGTGTGCTGGACGTGGTGGCCACGGTGGTCACCGGCGCGGCGGTGGTACTGGAGGCGACCGCGGACGCGCAACTCAAGCGCTTCACCCGCGATCCGGCCAACCGCGGCCGGGTGGCTGACCGGGGCGTGTGGCGGTACCTGCGCCACCCGAACTACCTCGGAGAGATCGGCCTGTGGTGGGGGCTGTGGCTGTTCGGCCTCGCCGCGGCGCCCCGGTGGTGGTGGAGCGTGGTCGGTCCACTTGCGATGGTGCTGCTGTTCGTGGCGGCGAGCATCCCGCTGATGGACCGCCGGTTGCTGGCCCGGCGGCCCGGG